>NZ_SLXS01000010.1 GCF_004340785.1 Tumebacillus sp. BK434
AAGGTTGATAGGCTGGAGGTGGAAGCGCCGCGAGGCGTGCAGCTGACCAGTACTAATCGGTCGAGGGCTTATCCTAAGTATTCTTTGACTCACACACTCGCTATTCAGTTTTTGGGGAACACAACCCCAGATGCCGATGTAGCTCAGTTGATAGAGCAATCGATTCGTAATCGATAGGTCGCAGGTTTGAGTCCTGTCATCGGCACCATCTTCACATGCGGTCATGGCGGAATTGGCAGACGCGCAAGATTCAGGTTCTTGTGGGGGCAACCCCGTGGAGGTTCAAGTCCTCTTGACCGCACCAGATGAAAAAAGACTCGATCCATTCGGATCGAGTCTTTTTGCATTCATCATTAGGGACGGAAAAAAGCGGTGGAGATGATCCATGTAGCGAATCCGATCAAGAGCATGGCGATAAACACCTGCGAAAAGGGAATCACGTAATCAAACAGCATTTTGGTCAAAAAACTTGCAAAAAGTTCAACGCCCCCGACCCAGATCATGATGGATGCCAGGGAACGTATGGTTTGTCGGCGCACCTGACAGACTCCTCTCTAACCAGCAGATGGACATACGGTCATCAATTCTATTTTTCATCATACACCTGATAAAAGCACTCCCTCAAGGCGTCACAGTGCGAATCTTTGACAATTCTGTGCCTGCTTCCATCAATCTCTCAACATGGAGCGGCAGGCTTGCGGGAATAGTAGCGATAAGCAGGAGGGATCGACATGGCGAACAAGCATCCGCTGGGCAATACGCGCCGCACGGAACGCGTGGTGCAGGAACTGAAACAGATCACGCTGGAAGATAAGGTGAGTGTGTTGAGCGAACAGATCGAGCGGCTAGCCATTCATATGGAAAAGGCGAACTTTGCCGACTACGTGAGTATGCTCCTCAGGCCAAGGCGGATGATGTTCTATAGTCTGCTGGGCGGTATTGCACGCGGTGTCGGATTGGGCGTCGGGTTTTCCGTGATCGGTGCCACTTTGGTCTACCTGTTACAGAAATTGCAACTGTTGGGCTTGCCTCTGATCGGGGACTATATTGCTGAACTCGTTCGCATTGTGCAATCGAATCTGAATAACCCGTACATGCGATAACCTTGCACACACGCCGCAAAATCTGTCTGAACAGGAGGGGACTCAGATGATGAATCTCACCAACGATCAAATTCGACAGTTGCGTTCCCAACTTGAAGAAGAGATGTCTGACATTCGCGACCGGTTGGACAATCACGATACCTATCAGCTGCAGGAATCGCTGATGGATTCGACCGGCGAACTGTCTCACTATGACAACCATCCGGCCGACCTCGGATCGGAAGTGTTTGAAAGAGGGAAAGATCTGGCGTTGCGTGACGCGGATAGTTTGCGCATCGACGAGATCGACGATGCGCTCGAACGGATGGAGGACGGCACATACGGCACGTGCGCACAGTGCGGCGCAGTCATTCCATACGGGCGTCTGGAAGCCAATGCGGCTGCGAAGCATTGCGTGCGCTGCCAAGAGGAGTTGGACGAACAAGAGATCTCAGCGAATCGTCCGGTCGAAGAAAACTTCCTGTACCCGGGCTTTGGACGCTCGTTTATGGATCACAATGATGAAGACTACAACGGCTATGACGGGGAGGACGCCTGGCAGGACGTGGCCCGCTATGGAACGGCTGCGACCAATGATGAAAACCCGGACGCCCTGCACCCGAACGAATGTTACCTCCATGCCGATGAACGCCTCGGCTATGTTGAGGATATTGAAGGCTTCACGATCACCGACATCGAAGGCAATCCCGTTTCGGACCCGCAATACGTGCACAATGATGCGTACCGCCGGGCGTGGAGAGAAGCTGACGAAGGCTGAGAAAAAAGCTCTGTGCCGCAATTGGCACAGAGCTTTTTGGCCGTTACTTGAACGATCCATCGAGATGGTACGCGCCAGTGCCGTTATAAGAGTACACGCGGACGGTGTACGTGCCGGTCACAGTCGGCTGGAAGGTGATCGTCTCCTGACGCGAGGTGCTCAGCGAGGAGCCGACCTGCGTGCCGGACGGATTGGTTAGGTAGAGGTCGAAGTCGGGCGTCGAAGAACTGGTCCAGTTCGGCATAAGCAGGGTGAGGGCGATCGGTGTCGCCGTTGAAGTCACATTGAACGTGTAGGATTGCGATTGGCCTTTCGCTGTCAGATTGCCCGACCAGAACTGATGGTTCGGCACGCTCGGACCGGTTCCCGTATAGCCGCCGGCCGACTTGATCGCTTCATACGCTTGCAGGCGTCCCCAGCCGTAGTCGACGTCTTGCCCGGTCACGCCCCAGTCCTGTGCGGTGGTGATCAGCTTGTTTTTGATGTCGACCGGCGTCAGCGCGTAGTTGGCATCAAACATCAGCGCTGCCACACCGGCTGTAAACGGCGTTGCCATCGAAGTGCCGCTGTAGGAGACGTATTGGTTGGTCGAGTTCGCCCGCGGTGCCATGATGTTGTATCCGGGGGCCATGATGTCCGGCTTGACCCGCCCATCTGCAGTCGGGCCGCGCGAGGAGAAGGAAGTCACGTTAAACCCGCGTTCGCCAACATCGGCAAACGCCCCGACGGTGATCGCTTCACGCGCCGCACCCGGCGAACCGATCGTCGACTTGCGCGGCCCGGAATTGCCGGCAGCGATGACGGCGACAAGACCGTTGGCCACGGCGTTGTCGATCGCTTGTGACGTGGAGTCATTGCCATCGGAAGAACCGGAGGTGCCAAGCGACAGGTTGATCACTTTGATGCCGTACGTGTTTTTGTTAGCGATTGCCCAGTTGATCCCGGCGTCAACATCGGCCATGGTGCCGCTGCCGTTGCCGTCGAGCACTTTGATTCCGACCAGGCCGGCGCCAGGCGCCACGCCTTTGTATCCGGAATTGCCTTCCCCGGTGCCGGCGATGATGCCGGAGACGTGGGTGCCGTGCCCGTCATCGTCATAGGGTGCCGGGTTCGGAGTCGGACCGACAAAGTCTCGAAAGGCGAGAATTTTGCCGCCGTCGAGGTCGACATGGGTGCCGTCAATCCCGGTGTCGATGACGGCCACCACGACGTCCGTGCTGGAATAGGAAGTCTCGTTGCCGTCGCGGTCCCCGGTCAGGCCAAAGTCGATCCCGGCTTGGCGTGAACCGAAAGAGTCGGGCGCTGTGTTCATCGTCTTATGCACCGGCGCATCATATTGAATCGATTCGATCAGGGGATGTTTTTGCAGTTTCTCGATCTGTGACTTGGTCAAAGCAGCTGCAAATCCTTGGTAGGCATGCTCATAGGTGTGTTTGGTTTTGAAGGTGCCAATTTCGTCTTTGAGTTTGTTCAGCTTGTGTGCGGCAAATTTTTCGTTCAGGCGTACGATGACGTTGATCTCCTCGTTTGACGCTTTGCTTGTGAGCAGTGATTCGAGGTCATCAAACACTTTGTTTTTGTTGCTGTCGACCATTTTCTCGATGTTCTTGCTGTCGCTCGAATCGGGTTTTTTCTCTGCGGCTGCAAAACTCGCGGTCGAGGTGACCGTCAGCGCTGCGGACAGCGCGAGGACAGCCCATGCTTTTTTCTTCATTGTCATGACCACCCATCTTTTATTAATGTCATTATGTGTATTAAATATCGAACTCGGTGTAATTTTACAAGTTGCGCAGTGTTAATATTCCGTATGCTCAGAAAAATATTTTTGTTTGAAATCAAAGCCAGCGGAGCATGGTAAAGTGAAAGGGAATGTGCTACAATGGGCAAGCAAAAAACGGGCTTTTTTGCCTTTTAGAGGTGACAAGATGCTGTTTTATCTGCTGATCGCTCTTGTGGTGGTCCTCGATCAAGTGATGAAATATTACATACGCACGAATATGCAAGTGACCGAGTCGGTTCCGCTGTGGGAAGGCGTGATCAACCTGACGTCGCACCGCAATACTGGCGCTGCATTCGGGATCATGGAAGGACAGCAGTGGTTCTTCATCCTGAGCGTGGTGGCTGTGATCGTCGGGGTGATCTATTTCCGGGCCAAAGGTGAATTCAAAGGCCGGCCGCTGATGGAGACGGGCGTCGCTCTGCTCGTCGGCGGCGCGATCGGCAATGCGATCGACCGCGTGGTTTTTGGCGCGGTGACCGACTTTTTTGACCTGCAGTTCACGAAATTTGCGATCTTCAACATCGCTGACATCGCGATCAATCTCGGGGTTGGTTTGATGATCCTGTCGATGTTGTTGGAATGGGTGCGGACGAGCAAGAAAGTCAGCAGGAAGGGAGATGCCTGATGGAAGAGAATGTGCAAACGGAACTGAACGGGACGGATGATGAGTTCGCCGAACGCGACACGATGTCGTGGACGATCGGCGAGGAGGCAGGCGAGCGCATCGACAAGCTCTTGACCGGCTGGGTGAGCGAACTGTCCCGGACGCAGGTGCAGGAGCTGATCGAAGAGGAAGCGATCCTCGTCAACGGCAGCAAGTCGAAACCGAACTACAAGGTGCGCGCAGGCGACGTGATCACGCTCGACCTGCCCGAGCCGGCAGAAGTGGCTTTGGTCGCGGAAGACATTCCGCTCGACGTGCGCTATGAGGACCAGGATGTGATCGTCGTCAACAAGGCGCGCGGCATGGTTGTGCACCCGGCGGCGGGACATGCCAGCGGCACGCTTGTGAACGCCCTCCTGTTCCACTGCAAGGACTTGTCGGGCATCAATGGCGAAGTGCGTCCGGGCATCGTGCACCGGATCGACAAAGACACGTCCGGCCTTCTGATGGCGGCAAAAAATGACCTGGCGCACCGCCACCTGTCCGCGCAGCTCAAAGAGCACTCCGTGACCCGCAAATACATCGCCGTCGTCCACGGCGTGATCGAACATGATCTCGGCACGGTCGATGCCCCGATCGGACGTCATCCGGTGCATCGCCAGCAGATGGCGGTGATCCGTGAAGGCGGCCGCGAAGCGGTGACGCATTTCCAAGTCATCGAGCGGCTGGAGAAGCATACGGTCGTCGAGTTGAAGCTGGAGACGGGCCGCACCCACCAGATTCGTGTCCATATGGACTTCATCGGGCATCCGCTGGTCGGCGACCCGAAATACGGCAACCAAAAGCGCAATAAATTCGGCGACATCATCGATGGCCAGGCGCTGCATGCCCAAGTGCTCGGCTTTGTGCATCCGCGCACCGAGGAGTATCTGGAGTTCTCGACCGATATTCCGGAAGAGATGACGCGCCTGATCGACTTTTTGCGACAACAGGCTTGACGAGTCTCGCGAATATTGTTATCCTTCAATAGAACTGAATAAGTCCTTTAAACTGATCCTGTGAGGTCGGTAAGGAGTCGGCGCAGAGTCCGGATGCTTGCGAGCATCTCAGGTCTCTGCAACACAACTGTGCGCATAAGCAGTAGGCTTCTTCCATCCAGGGAAGAAGCCTTTTTTGTCGACTTGGGGACACTAGCAAACAAGCCATACCCGCAAGACTGTGTGAGACTGGAGGGGCCACGATGGAACTGACCGAAAAAACGCAGTTGCTCGATGCGGAAGCGATCCGCCGGGCTCTGACCCGCATCGCCCATGAAATCGTCGAGAAAAACAAAGGCACAGAAGATCTGGTGATCATCGGCATCAAAACGCGCGGCATCCACCTCGCCAAACGGCTCGCCGAGCGCATCCAGGCATTTGAGGATCAAACGGTGCCGGTCGGGACGCTCGACATCACCTTGTACCGTGACGATCTCAAACAGCGCACGGAAGAGGCGGTGGTGCACGGCTCGGAGATTCCGTTTGACATCACCGATAAGAAAGTGGTGCTGGTCGACGATGTGCTTTTCACCGGACGCACGGTCCGCGCTGCGCTCGACGCCTTGATCGACATCGGGCGGCCGACACAGATCCAACTGGCCGTGCTGGTCGACCGCGGACACCGCGAACTGCCGATCCGCCCCGACTATGTGGGCAAAAACGTTCCGACCTCCCGCGACGAAGTCGTAGCGGTGAACCTGGCGGAAACGGAGCAAGTAGACAAAGTCATCATCATGGAAAAAGCAAGCACTCTTTAACCGGGTCCCGTGAGGCGCGAAAGAGTGGGATGCTTTGGACAGGCCCTGCCGCACCCTGGCTGTGCCCTGCCCGAACACGCCCTCTCCGGAACGCTGCGGAGAGGTTTTTTGTTACCAAGGGATCGAGGGGTTTGTCATCTGGGGGGTATACATCATGAGTCAACAACGAGTTGTCGATGTCCACGAGCAACTGCCGCTCTTGCAATCGATTCCGCTTAGCCTGCAGCATCTCTTCGCCATGTTTGGCGCGACGGTGCTGGTGCCGTTTCTGACCGGACTGAATCCGGCGATCGCGCTCCTCACGAGCGGGATCGGCACCTTGATCTACATCTTCCTGACCAAAGGCATGATTCCGGGCTATCTCGGATCGTCCTTCGCCTTCATCGCGCCGATCATCGCGGTGTCGAAAGCGGAAAGTCCGGAAGCCGCCCTGTTCGGCTGCCTGATCTCCGGGATCGTGTACATCATCGTCGCTTTGATCATCAAAGGGGTCGGCATCGACTGGCTGAACAAGCTGCTGCCGCCGGTCGTCGTCGGTTCGATCGTCATCGTTATCGGTCTCGGACTCGCCGGTACGGCGGTCAACATGGCTTCGGAAAACTGGATGGTCGCTTTTGTCGCCCTGATCATCGCGATCATCGCCTCCGCGTTCTTCCGCGGGTTTCTCGGGGTGATCCCGATTCTGCTCGGCATCATCGGCGGCTACATCTTCGCGGCGACGCAAGGCATGATCGACTTCTCGAAAGTGGCGGAAGCAAGCCTCGTCGCCATGCCGGAATTCCAAACGCCGAAAGTGTCTTGGACGGCAGCGCTGTTGATCGCGCCGGTCGCGCTGGTCACGATCGCCGAACACATCGGCCACCTGCTGGTCACCGAGAACATCGTCGGCCGCAACCTGATGAAAAAGCCGGGCCTGCACCGTTCGATGCTCGGTGACGGCGTCGCCACGGCGATCGCAGGTGCGCTGGGCGGTCCGCCGTCCACCACATATGGCGAGAACATCGGTGTCATGGCGATTACCCGCGTCTACTCGGTCTGGGTGATCGGCGGCGCGGCGGTGTTCGCGATCCTCTTCGCCTTCAACGGCAAAGTCAACGCACTGATCTCGACGATTCCCGTCCCGGTCATGGGCGGCATCTCGATCCTGCTCTTCGGGATCATCGCTTCGGCCGGACTGCGCATGCTGGTCGAAAGCGGCATCAACTATGGCAACAAACGCAACCTGATCATCTCCTCCGTCATCCTCGTGCTCGGGGTGGGCGGCGCGAAGATCCACATTGGCGAGCTGCCGATCGAAGGGATGGCGCTGGCGACGTTCGCCGGCATCCTGCTCAACCTGATCCTGCCGAAAAACATCAACAATGACGGCGCGGTACAGGCAGAGACGCCGAAGGATCAAAACAAGTAAATAGGTGAAAATAGAAACGTTCTGTGCCTTCACAGCACCTTTAAACCAATACGAGAGATTGGTAAGGTCTGTTCTGTCGGACGTGTAGTTTACTCTGTCTGCGGGACTCCCTTGCCGAAGCGAAATGCCAAGCAATGGGAGTCTTTTTTGTGAGAAGAAACCGGGAGGTAGCCGACATGTACCACGTGCTCAGTGCTTATCAATTTGACCGCAACCAATTGGATCATCTGTTCCGCATGGCGGAGATTATGGAATATACCGCTGCCAACGGCGGTTCGAACGTTTTAAACGGCAAGATCATGGCGGCTCTGTTCTTCGAGCCCAGCACGCGCACCCGCCTTTCGTTTGAATCGGCGATGCTGCGCTTAGGCGGCAAGGTGGTCTCCACCGAAAATGCGGCCCAGTTCTCCTCGGCGATCAAAGGGGAGACGCTCGAAGATTCGATCCGGGTGATCTCGTCGTACGCCGATGTGATCGTGCTGCGCCACAATGAAGTCGGCGCCGCGACCCGCGCGGCGAAAGTGGCCGACGTGCCGGTGCTCAACGCCGGCGACGGCGCAGGCGAACATCCGACCCAATCTCTGCTCGACCTGTTCACGATCCAAAAAGAGTTGGGCACGATCGACAACCTGCACATCGCGATGGTCGGCGACCTGACCTATGGGCGCACCGTACACTCCCTTTCCTACATGCTCGCCCGCTACCAGAACGTGACGATCTCCTTCGTCGCGCCGGAGAATTGCCCGATTCCGCAAAAAGTCAAAGACTATCTCGATCAGCAAGGCGTCACCTACTTCGAAGAAAGCGATCTGCAGCAAGTGGCGGAAAAAGTGGACGTGCTGTACATGACGCGGATCCAGAAAGAGCGCTTCCCGAGCGGTGAAGAATATCTGAAAGCGGCAGGCAAATATGTGATCGACCAAACGGTACTCGATCTGATGAAGCCAAACGCGATCATCCTGCATCCGCTGCCCCGCGCCGGCGAGATTCTGCCGGAAGTGGATGCTGACCCGCGCGCGGCCTACTTCCGCCAAGCGAAAAACGGCGTCTACATCCGCATGGCCTTGCTCGCCTACTGCCTCGGCGGGAAACAGGCGGAAGCGGAACTGGAAGCATTGGCAAAAGTGATGGGCTAACCAAGCCTGGACATACAGAGGAGGATGACGATGGGACTGCTACTGAAAAACGGACGACTGCTGAACTTGAAAACGGGTGAGCTGGAAGCGCGCGAACTGCGTATCGAAGGGGAGATCATCGCTGAGGTGGCGGAGCGCATCGATGCGGCCGGCCATGAAGTGATCGACCTGAACGGCAACGTGATCCTGCCGGGCTTCCTCGACATGCACGTGCATCTGCGCGAGCCGGGCTTTGCAGCGAAAGAGACGATTGAGACCGGCACGGCGGCGGCGGCACGAGGCGGGTTCACCACCGTGGCTTGCATGCCGAACACCCGCCCGGTGATCGACTCGCCGGAACTGATCCGCTACGTGTATGAGACGACCGCAAAGGAAGGCTCCTGCACCGTCCTCCCGTACGGCGCGATCACCAAAGGGGAGCTGGGCGAAGAGCTGACCGACATCGCCGCTTTGAAAGCGGCTGGCGCGCTCGGCATCACCGACGACGGCGTCGGCGTGCAGTCCTCCTCCTTGATGCGCGAAGCGATGCGCGTCGCTGCGGCGCTCGATCTGCCGGTGGTCATCCACTCCGAAGATGAAGACCTCGCCAAAGACGGCTGCATGAACGAAGGCGTCGTCTCCAAGCGCCTCGGCCTGCCGGGCATCCCCGGGCTGGCAGAAAGCGCGATGATCGCCCGTGACATCCTGCTTGCAGAAGACACCGGCGCACACCTGCACGTCTGCCACATCTCCGACGCCGCTTCGGTCGAACTGGTGCGCTGGGCCAAAAGCCGCGGCTTGAAGGTGACGACCGAAGTCACCCCGCACCATCTGCTGCTGACCGAAGAGATCATCGACCGGACGGACGGCCGTGACGCCAACATGAAAGTCAACCCGCCGCTCCGCTCGGAAAAGGACCGCCTGGCCTGCCTGCAAGGGCTGCTCGACGGCACGATCGACATGGTGGCGACCGACCATGCGCCGCACACCGAAGAGGAAAAACAACGCCCGTTTGCCACCGCGCCATTTGGCTTCATTGGCCTTGAGATCGCCTTCCCGCTCCTCTACACCGAACTGGTGCAGCAAGGCACCCTGCCGCTGCATGAACTGGTGCAGAAGTTCACGGTGAACCCGGCGAACGTGTTCAAAATCGACCGCGGCAGCCTCGAAGCGGGCAAAGTGGCCGACCTGACCGTCGTCGATCTGGAGGAAGAGCGCGAGATCGCAGCGGCAGAACTGAAGACCAAAGGACGCAACACGCCGTTCCTCGGCAAAAAGGTCAAAGGATGGAGCGTGCTGACGATCAACCAGGGTCGCATCACCTACCAGAACCACTAGACGAAGCAGCGAACCGAGCAAGCAGACCGACCAGAACATACCAACCAGAGCAAACCAACCAGAGCATGAGACAAAAGAAGGGTGGAGAAGCGAATGCGAGCAAGGCTGATCTTAGAAGACGGAACGGTATTTGAAGGCACCGCGTTTGGCGCGGCCGGCGAGTCGTTTGGCGAAGTGGTGTTCAACACCGGCATGACCGGCTATCAAGAGGTGCTGACCGACCCGTCCTACTACGGGCAGATCGTGACGATGACCTATCCGCTGATCGGCAACTACGGGGTCAATGTTGACGACATCGAATCGAACCATCCGCACGTGCGCGGCTTCGTGGTGCGCGAGTGGTCGGAACACCCGAGCAATTGGCGCAACATGGGCAGCCTCGATGAGTACCTGAAGAAGCACAACATCCTCGGTATCCAAGGCATCGACACCCGCATGCTGACCAAAAAGATCCGTGTCAAAGGCACGATGGGCGGCGTGATCACCACGCTTGAGGACACGGTGGAGGAGTATGTGGCCAAGCTGAATACGCCGCACCTCCTGCCGCGTGACCAAGTGGCCCGTGTCACCACCAAATCGACCTACCGCAGCCCGGGTAAAAACCGCCGCATCGTCGCGATGGACTTCGGGATGAAATCGGGCGTGCTGCGCTCGCTCGTCGCCCGCGGCTGTGATGTGACGGTCGTGCCGGCCGACACGCCGGCGGAAGAGATCCTCGGCTGGAAGCCGCATGGCGTGATGCTCTCCAACGGCCCTGGCGACCCGGCCGACCTGAACGACATCATCGAAACGGTACGCCAACTGATCGGCCAAGTCCCGATCTTCGGCATCTGCCTTGGTCATCAGCTGATCTCGCTGGCTTGCGGAGCGAAGACCGACCGCCTGAAATTCGGCCACCGCGGCGCCAACCACCCGGTCAAAGACCTGCTCAACGGCCGCTGCTACATCACGTCGCAAAACCACGGCTATGTGGTCGTAGCCGAGTCGCTGGAAGGCACCGGCCTGGAACTGACGCACATCAACCAAAACGACGGTTCGGTCGAAGGCGTGCGCCACACCGAACATCCGGTCTTCTCTGTTCAGTACCATCCGGAGGCGCGTCCGGGTCCTGACGACTCCGACTACCTGTTTGACCGTTTCATGGAGATGATTGAAGCACACTGGGAGGGGAAATAAACCATGCCGCTGCGTACAGACCTCAAGAAAATTCTCGTCATCGGTTCCGGTCCGATCGTCATCGGACAAGCTGCAGAGTTTGACTATGCAGGCACCCAAGCCTGCCACGCCCTGCGCGAAGAAGGGATCAGCGTCGTGCTCGTCAACTCCAACCCGGCGACGATCATGACCGACATCGAAACGGCCGACAAAGTATACGTCGAGCCGCTGACCCCGGAATTTGTCGCCCAGATCATCCGCCAGGAAAAACCGGACGGTCTGCTCGCCACGCTCGGCGGCCAAACCGGCCTGAACATGGCGGTCAAACTCCACGAGCTGGGCGTGCTGGAACAAGAAGGCGTCGAACTGCTCGGCACCGCGCTCTCCTCGATCAAGCAGGCGGAAGACCGCGAAGAGTTCCGCTCCCTGATGCATGAGCTTGGCGAACCGGTGCCGGAGTCGGAGATCGTCAACACCTACGAAGGTGCGAAGCAGTTCGCCGAAGAGATCGGCTTCCCGATCATCATCCGCCCGGCATACACCTTGGGCGGCACCGGCGGCGGGATCGCCAAGGACTGGGCGGAATACGAAGAGATCGTCAACCTCGGCCTCCAGCTCTCGCCGATCTCGCAGGTGCTCGTCGAGCGTTCGATCGCCGGCTTCAAAGAAGTGGAATATGAAGTGATGCGCGACAAAAACGACAACTGCATCGTCGTCTGCAACATGGAGAACTTCGATCCGGTCGGCATCCACACCGGCGACTCGATCGTCGTGGCGCCGTCGCAAACGCTGTCCGACCATGAGTACCAGATGCTGCGCGCCTCGGCCTTGAAGATCATCCGCGCGCTCGGCATCGAAGGTGGCTGCAACGTACAGTTCGCGCTCGACCCGGACTCCTTCCAGTACTACCTGATCGAAGTCAACCCGCGTGTCTCCCGCTCCTCGGCGCTGGCATCGAAAGCGACCGGCTACCCGATCGCCAAGATCGCGGCGAAGATCGCCATCGGTTACACCCTCGACGAGATCGTCAACCCGGTCACCAAGCAGACCTACGCCTGCTTCGAACCGGCGCTCGACTACATCGTCACCAAGATCCCGCGCTGGCCGTTCGACAAGTTCGTCTCCGCCAAGCGCGTGCTCGGCACGCAGATGAAAGCGACCGGCGAAGTGATGGCGATCGAGCGCTCCTTTGAAGCATCGCTGATGAAAGCGGTGCGGTCGCTGGAGATCGGTCTCGACTCGCTCGACCTGCCGGGTGCAGACGAACTCGATCAGGAGTCACTGGAGAAACGCCTCGTCGCTGCGGACGATGAACGCCTCTTCCTGCTCGCCGAAGCTTTCAAGCGCGGCTACACGGTGGAGCAGCTGCACGACCTGACCAAAATCGACGAATGGTTCCTGGTGAAAGTGGAAGGCATCGTCCGCCTGCTGCAAACGATCGGCGCGGAAGGCCTGACCGAAGCGAACTTGCGCAAAGCGAAGAAATGGAGCATCACCGACTCGACGATCGCCCGCTATGCACAGACGTCGGAGGACGAGGTGTACGGCACGCGCCAAGCGCTCGGCCTGCGCCCGGTGTTCAAGATGGTCGATACTTGCGCCGCCGAGTTCGACGCCGAGACGCCGTACTACTACTCCGCCTACGAGACGGAAGACGAAGTGGCCGAATCGAACCACAAAAAAGTCGTCGTGCTCGGCTCCGGCCCGATCCGCATCGGCCAGGGCATCGAGTTTGACTACTGCTCCGTCCACGCGGTGTGGGGGTTGAAAGACGCCGGGTACGAGTCGATCATCATCAACAACAACCCGGAGACCGTTTCCACCGACTTCTCGACGTCCGACCGCTTGTATTTCGAGCCCCTGCACATCGAAGACGTCATGCATGTCATCGACCGCGAACAGCCGGAAGGCGTGATCGTCCAGTTCGGCGGACAGACGGCGATCAACCTCGCCGCACCGCTCGCCAAGCGCGGTGTGAAAATCCTCGGCACCCAGCTTGCCGACATCGACCGCGCGGAAGACCGCGAGAAATTCGACCAGCTGCTCACCGACCTCGACATCCCGCGCCCGCAAGGCAAGACGGTCTTTACCGTCGAAGCGGCGGTGCAGGCGGCGAACGAAACCGGCTACCCGGTCGTGGTGCGCCCGTCCTACGTCCTCGGCGGACGCGCAATGGAGATCGTCTACACCGAGCAGGACCTGCTGCACTACATGAAGCACGCGGTAAAAGTCAACTCTGAGCACCCGGTGCTCGTTGACCGCTACCTGACCGGCCTTGAGATCGAAGTCGACGCCATCGCCGACGGCGAGACGGTGCTGATCCCGGGCATCATGGAGCACGTCGAGCGCGCAGGGGTTCACTCCGGTGACTCGATCGCCGTGTATCCGACGCAAAAGCTCTACTCGCACCTGAAAGAGACGATCATCGAATACACGACGAAGATCGCCCGCGCCCTGAACGTCAAAGGGCTCCTGAACATTCAATACGTGGTCTCCAAAGACAAGGTGTACGTGATCGAAGTCAACCCGCGCTCCTCCCGCACCGTGCCGTTCCTCTCCAAAGTGACCGGGGTGCCGATGGTCGACGTGGCGACCCAGATCATCTTCGGCAAGTCGCTGACCGAACAAGGGTACCAAAACGGACTCTGGCCGGAGCCGCAGGACATGGTCGCCGTCAAGGTGCCGGTCTTCTCCTTCGCCAAACTGCGCCGCGTCGACGTCACGCTCGGCCCGGAGATGAAATCGACCGGTGAAGTGATGGGGCAGGAGCGCACGTTCGCCAAAGCGCTGTACAAAGGCCTGCTCGCCGGCGGCATCGACATCCCGGAGCACGGCACGATCATCGCGACGATCGCCGACAAAGACAAGGAAGAGGCGCTGCCGATTCTCAAGGGCTACGCTAACCTCGGCTTCCGCTTCCTGGCGACCAAAGGCACGGCGGCGCTCCTGCGTGCCCAAGGCATCTCGGCGGTCACCGAAGTCAAAAAACTGGCGGAAGGCTCGCCGAACCTCGTCGACCTGCTGCGCCAAGGCAAAGCCGACATGGTGATCAACACGCTGACCCACGGCAGAGACACCTCCCGTGACGGGTTCCGCATCCGCCGCGAATCGGTCGAACACGGCATTCCGTGCCTGACCTCGCTTGATACGGCGCAGGCGATGCTCGACGTGCTGCAGTCGATCCGCTTCTCGACCGTGCCGCTCGGCAAAGGGCAGAACTAACAAAAGGGGGCTGGGACACATGGCACGGCTTACGATTCTCGAACACAAAGCAATCGCCAGCAACATGATGTGGATGGTGTTTGAAGCGCCGGAGAACCTCGACTTTTCCCCGGGCCAGTTTCTGCACATCCGCGTGACCGACGGAGTGGATCATCTGCTCCGCCGGCCCATCTCCCTCTGCAAGGTGCTGGGGGACAAAGCGGGCATCGGCATCGCCTACCGTGTCGGCGGCAAAGGCACCCGGCTCTTGCAGGCGAAACGCCCTGGCGACACGCTGGACGTGCTCGGACCGCTTGGCAAAGGGTTTCCGCTGCACGACGGCGACGAACATGTCCTGCTCGTCGGCGGCGGGATCGGCGTGCCGCCGATGCTGGAGCTGGCCGAACAGCTGACCCGCCAAGGAGTGCGGGTCACGTCGATCGTCGGTTTCCAGACGGAGCAGGTGGCGATCCTGATCGATGAGCTGAACGTGTTTGGCGAAGTGCTGGTCGCGACCAACGACGGGACGCTCGGCAAGCAGGGGTTCGTCACCGATTACATGACCGATCAACTCCTCGCTTCGGCCGACCGCTTTTACGCCTGCGGGCCGACGCCGATGCTGCGCGCGGTGCAGGAGAAGATGAAAGGCAAAGTCGAAGGCTACCTGTCGCTCGAAGAGCGCATGGGCTGCGGCATCGGCGCCTGCATGGCCTGCGTTACTTCGTGCGTGCTGGAGGACGGCACGGTCGGGTATAAAAAAGTGTGCAAAGAAGGGCCCGTGTTCCCGGCGCCGGAGGTGGTTTTGTGATGACAGCAAACGTCGATCTTTCTGTGGAAATCGGCTCCTTGAAACTGAAAAATCCGGTGATGCCGGCATCCGGCTGCTTTGCGTTTGGCAAGGAGTTTGCCGACTTTTACGACTTGAGCCTGCTCGGGGCGATCACGGTGAAAGCGACGACGCTCGAACCGCGCCTCGGCAATCCGACCCCGCGCGTGGCGGAAACGCCGGGCGGGATGCTCAATGCGATCGGGCTGCAGAACCCGGGCGTGGAAAAGATCATCGCCGAGGAACTGCCGCACCTGCGCAAGTATGACATTCCGGTGATCGTCAACGTCGCCGGCACGACGGTGGAAGACTATGTGGCCGTCACGGAGCGCTTGATGGACAGCGAAGACGTCGATGCGATCGAAGTCAACATCTCCTGCCCGAACGTAAAGTGCGGCGGGATTCAGTTTGGCACCGATCCGCAGCAGGCGGCACATGTGACCCGCGAGATCAAGCGCGTGTCGAAGGTGCCGGTGATCGTCAAACTGTCGCCGAACGTGGCCGACATCGTGGGGATGGCGAAAGCGGTGGAAGACGCCGGGGCGGATGCGATCTCGCTGATCAACACGCTGGTCGGCATGTCGATCGACCTGAACAAGCGACGCCCGTTGATCGCCAACGGCATCGGCGGCTTGTCCGGCCCGGCGGTGAAGCCGGTCGCGGTGCGCATGACCTATCAGGTGGCGCAGGCGGTGCAGATTCCGCTGATCGGCATGGGCGGCATCATGACCGGGGAGGATGCGATCGAGTTCATGATGGCGGGTGCGGCGGCGGTGGCGGTTGGCACGGCCAATTTTGTAAACCCGATGGCCTGCCCGGAGATCATCGACGAGATGCGCGCGTATTGTGCGGAAAACGGCGTGGCGCGCGTGCGCGATCTGCAAGGCGCAGCGTGGAAGGAGCTGGCGTGATGAACATGGCACTTCAGCCGCAAGAACGGATCTTTGTCGCTCTCGACTATGACAACATGGACGATGCGCTGCGCATGGCGGAGCGGCTCGGCGACACGATCAGGACGATGAAAGTCGGGCTGCAGCTCTTTTTCAACAGCGGGCCGCAGATCTTGCACCGCTTGCATGACATGGGCTTTCAAGTGTTTATGGACTGCAAGTTTCACGACATCCCGAACACGGTGGCCGGCGCGTCCGACTCGGTGACGCAACACGGCGTGTACATGTTTAACGTGCATTGCGCCGGCGGTGTAGAAATGATGCAGCGCGCCAAGGCAGCGGCGGTCAGACGGGCAGAACAGATGGGCATCGCCGTGCCGAAGCTGATCGGCGTGACACAGCTGACTTCGACGTCGCAAGGGATGCTCAACGACGAGATCGGCGTGCCGGGCGATGTGCAAAGCTCGGTCCTCCACTACGCGACACTGGCGCAACAGGCCGGACTGGACGGCGTGGTGGCGTCGGGACACGAGATCGCGGCGATCAAGAGCGCCTGCGGAGACGACTTCTTGACGGTGATCCCGGGCATCCGGCCGACCTGGGCGGCGAGCAACGACCAAAAAAGGATCATGACGCCGAAGGAAGCGCTGCAGGCCGGTGCGCACTATCTGGTGATCGGGCGTGCGATCACACATGCGGACGATCCGAAAGCGGCCGCCTTGCGCATTCTGGAGGAAGTATAAGCGACACATTTCGAGGGGGAAACTTAGATGACCACGACGACAGCGAACAAAATCTCGAAAGCTTTGCTCGACATTCAAGCGGTGTTCCTGCGCCCGAACGACCCGTTCATCTGGGCGTCCGGAATGCGCTCGCCGATCTACTGCGACAACCGGCTGACCTTGTCCTACCCGGAAGTGCGCGATCTGATCGCGGAAGGATTTGCGGAGCTGATTCAGGAGAAATACGGCGACGTGGACATCATCGCGGGCATGGCGACCGGCGGGATCGCCCATGCGGCGTTTGTGGCGCAGAAGCTGAACAAACCGATGGTCTATATCCGCTCCTCGGCGAAAAAGCATGGCAAGGGCAATCAGGTGGAAGGGTCGCTTCCGGCCGGTAAAAAAGTCGTGATCATCGAAGACCTGATCTCGACGGGCGGTTCGGTGCTCGAAGGCGTGACGGCGGTGCGCGAAGCGGGCGGCGAAGTGCTGGGTGTGGCGGCGATCTTCACTTACGAGTTCCAAAAAGCGGAAGACAACTTTGCGGCTGCCGAGTGCCAATTTGACACGCTGACCAATTACTCGGCCTTGCTGCCGACCGCGGTGGAGTCCGGCTATGTGTCGGAAACGGACCTCGAACTGTTGAGAAAATGGAAAGAAGCGCCGGAGAAGTTTTAATATGCGATCTGCAAGAGACCCTGGACAGGGTCTTTTTTGCATGTTCAGGCAGGAAGTTCGGGGAATGGCGCAGAATGATTATAAATTGCGATAAGTTGTTTTTTAATATCAGTATAGTGAGGTGCGCGGAGATGAAAGTCACCAATTTGATGGAACAGATCGTGGAAGAGGTGCTGGACGAGCAGTGGCACTATCTGAACGTTTCCTGCCCCTGCGAGCTTTGCAAAAATGACATCCTGGCTGTCACGCTCAACGCTCTGCCGCCGCGCTATGTGGCGCATGACCGCGGGCGGGTGATCGTACAGGCGCGGATGATGCAGGAGCAGATGAAAGCGGATGTGCTTAGGGAGATCGCCCGCGCAGCGGGCATTGTCAGCACGAAACCGTCACATCAGTAACGACGGCCAAAGATCGCGGACAGCGGTCTTTTTTCTGATCGGTTGCGTGATTTTCTCGTTGCGAGGAGTACGCATCTGTGTTACTTTATAAAGGGAAGTAACACGATACGATCACACTGGCGAATGGGGAGGGCAGTTCTATGAGCGAATGTGCAATCTGCTACCTCGGACAATATGACCTGTTCAAAGATCTGACTGAAGATGAACTGGATATGCTGGGGCGAGGCAGTCAGCCGACTGTGATTCCAAAGCGCGAGTATATTTTCACGCCGGATGACCCGGGCAATCAGGTATATATGTTGAAATCAGGGCGTGTGCGCATCTCGCGTCTGTCGGAAACGGGCAAACATTTCACCTTGGTCATTTTGGAGCCGGGCGATGTGTTTGGTGAAAACGCGCTGTTTGCAGATGAACCGCGCCGCAATTTTGCAGAGGTGCTGGATGATGCGCAGATTTGCGCCATCGATAAAAAGGAATTCGAAAAGATCGCGATGCGCAATCCGTCTGTGTCGCTGAAGCTGGCCCAGATCGTCGAACATCGCTTGAATGAGGCGCAGGAGCAGATCGAGCATCTCGTGTTTTACGATGTGCAGACCCGTCTGGCCCGCCTGCTGCTGAAGCTGGCCGACATTCACGGCGAACGCGTGGACGGCGGCGTGCAGATCGGAATCAAATTGACGCATGAAGACATCGCGTCGCTGATCGGCTCGACGCGGGAAACGACGAGCAAGATTTTGAACGAATTTAAAGCCAACGGCTGGATCGATGTGAAGAAACGCCACATTATTTTGGTCGATCAAAAGGTACTGGCTGAGATGAAGTGAGAGAGTGCATACATAGCGCTCTCTCTTTTTTTGCGGGAAGAGGAAAGGCCTGACGAGGCACGAAATAGGTTGTAAGTACAGAAAGAAACCGCCAGCGTGGAGCGGGCGGCTTGAGCGCTGCTTAAGCATCATAGGAACGGATCTCGTAGGTGCGGGTGGCTGCAGGACGGGTGGGACGGCGTTTTACCGGGATCTTCGGTTTCGGTTGTGGTGCAGACGGTCGGCGGAATTGGGTGAACAGGAAGATGATGCCGACCAGTTCTGCCAAGCTTCCTGCCATCCCGACGGCGTCTCGGATCATGTAAAACATTTTGTCTTCCAAAGCTGCTCCCCCTTTCCGACCATTTTGATGCGAGTATATGGGAGTTGGACATCAAGCAGAACAAAGGGAGGCGAATTTGGTGCAAGCGATTCATACGGAAGTCTTCAAGGCGGGGCAATCGACGGGGCTTGCGGCGGTGCTGATTCATGGCGCTTCCGATCACAGCGCCCGCTATCGGCATGTGATCGAAACATTGAACGCGGGCGGTATCGATGTGATCAGCGGCGACCTGCCAGGATTTGGCCGTTCCAAGGGGCTGCACGGGCATATCGACCGCTTCGGCGACTATCTGGAAGCGGTGGACGGTTGGGTGCGCGAGGCGGAGCGGGTGGCCGGAGCAGCGGGGCGCGTGGTGATGATCGGGCACAGCATGGGCGGATTGGTCGCCGTGCGCTACCTGCAGGAGTACGGCGCACAGCGGGAGCGGATCATCGGGGCGGCGCTGTCCTCGCCGCTATTGCGCGTGGCGGTGGAGATCCCTGCCTGGAAGCGCCAGATCGCCAAAGTCCTCGACCGCGCGATACCGAAATTGCGCATGCCTAGCGGGATCAGCACGGCGTACCTGACCCGAAACCAAGAGGTCGTCGCACAGTATGAGCTCGACCCGCTTTGCGGCGGTGTGGTCAGCGCCCGCTGGTACGCGGAGATCCAGCGCGCGATGGAATTGGCCAAACGCGAGGCGGGCAAGATCGCCGTTCCGATCCTGTTGCTGCAGGCCGGAGCGGACCGAATCGTCGCGCCGGAGGAAGCGGAGCCGTTTTTCCGAACGCTTCCCGAGCGGGAGAACAACAAGTTCCTCTGCTATGGAGATTGCTACCACGAGCTGTTCAACGAGCCGGAGCAGGATGTGATTCTGGCTGAGCTGCTGGAATGGGTTGCCAAGTTGTAAGCGTTTGGCATATACTTGTGTTGTCAAACATTCCTATATTTCTGAAAGGTGGCATCAAGATTCTACATGATCTACTAAGTTTGCAATTCGACGATCACCAATTGAATCGGTGAGTAGAATTCAAACGCGGCTGCTGAGCTGCGAGAGCGGGACAGGTGTGCCCTGTCACGAGACTCTCGAAGTGGACCCATGTAGACAAACGATTGATGCGCCATTCGCATGCATTGGCTTATTTCGGTATGCGGAAATGGGGAATGGGATCGGATGTTGGAAGCCGTGGTCGCGTTTGCTGACTGCGGCTTTTTTGTGTGGGTGCCCTTCGAATCGGGAGGGATTCACGATGTTAGTTGTCAAGATCAACGATTTGAAAAAGATGTTCGTGACGCGGACGGTGTTTGAGCAACTGGATGCGGCGATCGCCTGGGGCGAAAAGGTGGCGATCGTCGGGCCGAACGGGGTGGGGAAAACCACGCTGCTGAAAATGTTGACCGGGGAAGAGACGCCGGACGACGGGGCGGTCGTGTGGGACCCGCAGCTGGACCGGCAGCGCGTCGGGCTGTTGACGCAGCAGATACAGTTGCGCGACGGCGAGACGGTGCGCGAATATGTGCGCGGGGCACGGCCGGAACTGCTGGCGGTGGAACGTGAGATGAGACAAATTGAGACCAGGATGTCGAAAGATATTTCTCGGGAAATAACGGCTGAAGAGCTTGTGTCACGCTATGGAACGCTGCAGGAGCGCTATGAAGAGCTGGGCGGCTATACGTTCGACAGTGAGCTGGAGCGGGTGCTGAAGGAAGCGGGGGTGGCACCTGAGGTCTGGGAGACGGAGCTTACGGCGGCCAGCGGCGGGCAAAAGACGCGGGCGCAGCTGGCGAAACTTTTGCTCGGTGAACCGCAAGTGCTGCTGCTCGATGAGCCGACCAACCATTTGGATGCAGAGACGATGGATTGGCTGGAAGCGGTGATCCGCGGCTTTGCGGGCACGGTGGTGACGGTGTCGCATGACCGCTACTTTCTGGATCGCACCGCCACGCGCATTTTGGAACTGAGTCCGAGGCAGCTCAGATCGTATCCGGGCAATTACTCGGCGTATCAGGAGCAAAAGGAGCTGGAGCGCCGCACGCAGCAGGCGCTGTACCAGAAGCAGCAGGTGGAGATGCAGCACTTGGAAGAGCTGATCGGGATGTACAAAACGTGGTACATCCGGGCGCACAATGCCGGCGGCGGCAACAAAAAGCGGACGAAAGGTCACATCAGCCGCATGCGCAACAAGGAAAAGCAGTTGGAGCGGCTGCAGGCGGCGCGAGTGGAGCAGCCCAAAGAGGCGCAGTCGATCCAGCTGTCGTTCAACAGCTCCGAGAAACTCGGCAACCGGCTGTTTCTGGTCGAGGATATGGCGGTGCGCTTTGGCGGGCGGACGCTGTACGAAGAGGTGAATTTTGCGGTGGAGCGCGGGGAGCGGATCGCGCTGCTCGGGCCGAACGGGATCGGGAAAAGCACGCTGCTGAAAGTTCTGACCGGCGAGCTGGTCCCGGCGGCCGGCACGGTCAACGTCAGCCCGCAAGTGCGGATCGGCTATTTCGGGCAAGAAGTGGAGCGACTCAACCCGGAGAACTCGATCCTCGAGGAAGTGCTGGAGCTGGAGACGCTGACCCAGACGGAAGCGCGGACGGTGCTGGCCGGATTCATGTTCCGCGGGGAAGCGGTGTTCAAGAAGGTTGGGACACTGAGCCAAGGTGAGAAATGCCGGGTGGCGTTTGTGAAGCTGTACTTCTCCGGGGCGAATGTGCTGGTGCTCGACGAGCCGACCAACTATCTCGACATCCCGGCCCGCCAGCGGGTCGAGCAGGCGCTGCAAAACTTCCCCGGCACGCTGCTGCTCGTCTCGCACGACCGCTACATGGTGCAGCGGCTGGCGACACAGCTGCTCCTGTTTACGCCGGGGCGGGTGACACACTTTGCAGGCGGCTGGCAGGCGTGGCAGGAGCATCAGGAACGCCGCCGCTATACGCCGGAGGACCTGCAGCGTCAGGAACAGCGGATGATCTTGCAGCTGGAGCTGTCGCGCCTGGCCGAAAAGCTCGACAATCCGCACTCGCGGCCGGAGGATCGGGAACTTGCAGCTGCGAAGTTGACGCTGGTGCAAGGACAGTTGCGCGCCTTGTCGTAATAATACGTTATCAAAGATCTTGATCAAAGACTGAGGAGGTTGAGCGAGATGGAGATTCAGATTCGACGCGGCTTGCGGATTCCGATGCGTGACGGGGTGACATTGGCGGCCGATCTGTACCGACCGCTTGGAGCGGGGCAGCATCCGGCGATCGTCGTGCGCACGCCCTACCTGATCAATACCGACATCATTCACGAGACGGCTACTTATTATGCGGAGCACGGGTTTGCCGTGCTGTATGTGGATGTGCGGGGGCGCGGCGATTCGGACGGGGTGTTCGTGCCGTACCGCCACGAAGCGGTCGACGGCTATGACACGATCGAATGGGCGGCGGCGCAGGACTGGTGCACCGGCGCGGTCGGCACGATGGGCGGCTCGTATCTGGGTCGCATCCAGTGGCTGACCGCGCTCATGCAGCCGCCGAGCCTGCAGGCGATGTCCGTCTCGGTGACGCCGTCCGACCCGTTTGTGGAATGGCCGACCGGCATCACCACGCCGCAGCACCTGTGCTGGCTGTACATGACCAGCGGGCGCCTGATGCAAAACGTCGACGTGGTGGACTGGGACAGCATCTACTCCCATCTGCCGCTCGTGACGATGGATGAGCTGACCGGGCGCGACCTGCCGCATTGGCGCGAAGAGATGGAGCATCAAGGGCTCGATGCGTGGTGGAAGGAGATCTGCTATCAGCACCGCTTTGCGGAGCTCGATTTGCCGGTGCTGCATATCTCCGGCTGGTACGACGATGAGCAGGTCGGCACCCCGCTCAATTTTGCCGGGATGACACAGCGGGCGAAAACGGAGCAGGCCCGCCGGAGCCAGAAGATGATCATGGGGCCGTGGCCGCACCGCATCAACGCGTCGACGACGCTTGGCGAGCTTGATTTCGGCCCGGATGCGCTGATCGATCTGCGCGGGTATCATGTGCGATTTTTCAACCATTGGCTGAAAGGGGAGCCGAACGGGCTAAACGAAGAAGCGCCGGTACGGTTGTTCGTGATGGGGGAAAACAAGTGGCGCGAAGAGCAGGAGTTTCCCCTGGCCCGCACCGCGTGGACGAAGTTCTATCTGCATAGCCAAAACGGGGCCAACTCGCGCTTCGGTGACGGCGTGCTGTCGCAAGCAGCGCCGCGTGAAGGGGGCGGGGAAGCGCCGGCCGACACGTATCTGTATGATCCGGCCGATCCTGTTCCGTTTCTGACCGAACCGACTTCAGCGCAGATCGGCGGGCCGGACGACTATGCGCAGGTGGAGGAGCGGCGCGATGTGCTGGTCTACTCCACGGAGGTGTTGACAGAAGACGTAGAAGTGACCGGGCCGGTCAAGATGGAGCTGTTTGCCGCTTCCAGCGCGGTCGACACCGATTTTATGGCCAAACTGCTCGATGTCTGGCCGAACGGATTTGTTCAGCGCCTGACAGACGGCATGGTGCGGGCGCGGTTTCGCGACGGGATGGAGACGATGTCGCTGATCGAGCCGGGCCGGATCTACCGCTATGAAGTGGACTGCTGGAACACCTCGCATCTGTTCAAAAAAGGCCATCAGATCCGCATCGAGATCGCGTCCAGCGCCTTTCCGAAATACGACCGCAACCTGAACACCGGCGCGCCGCTCGGCAAGACGGCCGAGATGGTGACGGCGGAGCAGAGAATTTATCACACCGCGGAGCATCCGTCGGCCATCCTCCTGCCGATCATCCCCCGCTAGCAGACAAAAGAGACCCTTTCCGGCGCAGAAAGGGTCTATTTTCACTGTAAGAAAGCAGTTATCTCGTAAAAGGACTTTCTTCCTATTTGGCGAATAGTACCAGCAGATCAAGGTACTCGGAATGGAGGAGCCACTGTGTTTGGCAAAATGTCGATCAAGTATAAAATCATCTGGCCGATGCTGCTGGTGATGACGCTCGTCATGGGCGTGATGTCGTCTTGGATCTATGTGCGGACGGCCGACAGCCTGCAGCGTCAAGGCTTTGCGATGACGGAGACGGTGCGGATGAGCATCGAAAATGCGCGGCTCGCCCGCCAGACGGCGGAGGAAGTGATGGAGCGGGAGATGGTCGGGCAGGCCGTGCTGTTGTCCAACCTGGTGGCGAAAGGCACGAGCTATGCAGAGCTTGAGGAGCTGGCCCGGCGCTCCGGGCTGGATGAGTTCTGGGTGACAGACGGCACGGGCAAGACGGTCTTGACGAACATGGCGCCGAAGGTCGAGTTTGATTTTGGCTTGGACAAGCAGGCGCAGGCGTATGAGTTTATGGATCTGATCACCGGGAAGCGCGAGACGGTCACGCAGCCGGCGCAGGTGCGCACGATCGACGACAAAGTGTACAAGTTTGTAGGCGTCACCGGCTGGCAGTCGCCGCAGATCGTGCAGGTCGGCCGGGACGGGGCGCGGCTGATGGAGCTGGAAGCGGAGGTCGGCGCAGGCCCGGTCATCGCCCAGATCAAAAATCAGCTCGGCGACCAGATCTTGTTTGCTGCGGTCGTCGGGGCGGACGGCAAGGTCGAAGCGGCGAGCGACGGACAGGTTGGTCAGCTGCCGGCGGAGTTGCTGGGCAAGTTGGGCGAGGCGTTGCAAAACGGGCAGACAGCGTTTTTGTCAAGCGATTATCAGGGGACGAAGGTGACGTACTTTTTTGCTGCGCTCTCGAACGGGCAAGGAGTGGTGCTGGCGTTATCGAATGAGCTTTTGACCTCGATCCAGTGGGTGACGGTCGGGGCGACGGCAGCCGGGCTGCTGGTCATCGCCGTCGTGCTGTTTGTGGTGGTGTCGCGCCAGTTCCGGCGGTTGCAGCTGCTGAAGGAAGCGCTTTTGTCGATCTCAAAAGGGAATGGAGATCTGACGCGCCGCCTGCCGGTCACCGCACAGGATGAGATCGGGGCATTGGCCGATTCGGCCAATGCGATGCTGCAGACGCTGCAAGGCACGGTCCAACGGGTGACGGGGGCGGTTGACAAGTTCCAGCTCGCTTCGTCAAACCTGAAGCATACGACGGAGCAGGTGCGGGTCGCCAACCATCAGATCGCCGATGAAACGCAGGAGGTGTCCAATCTGTCGTCCGCGTCGGATGCGCAACTGACTGCGATGAGCCGAATGATGACGGGGCTGGCCGGGAGGGTGGAGGAGATCGCGGCCAGCGCGAGAGAGTCGGCGCTGTCGACGGAGCACTCCGGGAAGATGGTCACCGCAGGGCGCGGAATTGTGACGTCGGCAACGAGCAAGATGCAAGTGATCCATGAGAACACGCAGGTGAACAACAAGGTGATTGACCAGTTGGCGGTGAAGTCGGCGCAGATCGAGAAGATCTTGAAGATGATCACCGACATTGCCGACCAGACCAACCTGCTGGCGTTGAACGCAGCGATCGAAGCGGCAAGGGCGGGCGAGTCGGGGCGGGGCTTTGCTGTCGTCGCCGGGGAAGTGCGGAAGTTGGCCGAACATGCTGTGCGGTCGACAGCCGACATCGCCAGCATCACGCATGACATTCGCGAAGAGATCCAGACCATTGTGCACAACCGGGGCAAGCATACGCGCGATCTGGAGGAAGGGCTGCAGGCGTTCGGCACCGTGGAGCAGGTGTTTGATGAGATCGCGGCGGCATCTGAAGAGATGGCGGCGCATCTGGAAGCGATCACGCAGGAGAATGAACGGCTGGCCGTCTCCTGGCAGGATCTGATGTCCGGAGTGGAAGACCTGCAGGCCGCATCGCGGCGCACGGTGGGCAGCACGGAGAACATCGCCGCCTGCATCGAGGAGCAGACCGCTTCGATGGATGAGATCGCCGGGTCATCGGCGCTGCTGGCCGACACGGCCGCGGAGTTGCGTGAAACGGTGGCAGGGTATCAGGTATAGCAGAGCGTGGATCGATGCCGTTCGGGGGAGCCCGGGCGGCATTTTTCTGTAGGCGATCCAATTTTTGCATGGCACAGGCGAAAGGTGGAAAGCTTGAGGTACGCGCAAGCTGGGCAAAGGAGGGATCCGACATGTCCGTCTGGTCGAAGTTGAGCCGTTTGTTGACGGTTGACGATACGATCATGGATGAAGACTTTTCGCTCATCGAAGGCGCGGAATACGTGGAGTTGAAAGGCGCCGACCAGTGCTGCGGGTTGGAGATCCTCGACGACAAGATGGAAAAGGTGGAAACAACGGCAGCGCACTATGTCGTCACCTCCAACCCCGGCTGTCTCCTGCAGATGAAAAAAGGCATCGAGCGCGCCGGACAGCAAGAGCGGATGCAGGCGATGCACATCATGGACCTGCTTGCCGATTTAGTATGAGCAAACGGAAAAACGGCGAGCCCTAAGGCTCGCCGTTGCTGCTTTCCTGGTCGTTGCCGCGTCGTTCACGCCGTCTCCACTTCAGACTGAGGATGCCGGGGATCAGCCAAACTATGATTTCCTCCAACTCCAAATTCATGAAGTTCATACGGTGTCACCTCCCAGTAGGGTAGGCAACCGCAGGCGACCGGTTTCCCGCTCTCGCTCTATATCTATGTGCCGTTCGCGATAAACATGACGAAGAGATCGATCAAGCGCATGGAGTCCAAGGACATCCCAAGCGGCAAGCACAGCCCGAGTGCGATCAGCGAAACTCCGGCCAGCATGGGTAGATAGTCTTTGATGCGCTGCATGAGTATCGACCGTCCTTTCCTGCTCTTTCCTGCTAAGAAGTTACGCAGCATAGTTGTCAATTTTGAGGGTCGTTACAAAAAAGGACGGGGTGAGCGTGGAAAAAGTTTCAAACCAACAAGAAAGCTTCCTCGCCGGGAGGAAGCTTTCTTGTTATTTGCCTTTGCTTTCGACCGCCGCTTTGATCGCGCGGGCGACGTTGATCTGACCGTAGCCGTAGTACTCGTCCGGTCCGGTCGGGCCGAGGTCGTCCGCCGTCTCTTCGAGGATGGTGCGGACGTCTTGGGGCGTGAGGTCTTTGTTGATCGAGCGGATCAGCGCCGCGACACCGGCGACGTGCGGTGAGGCCATCGAGGTGCCGGACAGCGCCGCATAGCGGTTGTTCGGGTAGGTGCTCGGGATCGCCACGCCCGGCGCGGAGACGGACGTGTGCTGGCCGTAGTTGGAGAAAGTGGCCGTCTCCTTGTTTTCGTCGTTGGCCGCGACGCCGATCACTTCTTCGTACGCGGCCGGATAGCTCGGGTCGGAGATGCCGTCGTTGCCCATCGCCGCAATGAGCACCACGCCTTTGTCATACGCATAGCGGATCGCTTCATGCAGATAATCGGAGCCGGCGTATTCGCCAAGCGACAGGTTGATCACGTCGGCGCCGTGGTCGGCCGCCCAGATGATGCCGTCGGCGATGTCGAGCACGGAGCCGGAGCCGTCCGCATCCATCGCTTTGACCGGCATGATCTTCCCGGCCCAGTCGATGCCGGCGATGCCTTCCAGGTTGTTGGTGCGCGCTGCGATCACGCCGGCGACGTGCGTGCCGTGGCCGTTGTCATCCTGTGGGCGGTCGGTGCCGGTGAGCATGTTGCGCCCGGCGACCAGTTGGCCTTTGAACTCCGGATGGTTGAGGTCGACGCCCGTATCGACGACGGCGATGATCACGTGCGGGTCGCCCGTCGTGGTCTGCCAGGCTTTGTCGGCCGAGATCAGGGGCAGGTTCCATTGATTGCTGCCGTAAAACATGTCGTTCGGCTGCTCGACCGCCCCGTGCGTCTCTGCGGGCGCTGGCTTCGTGCCGGTCGTGTTGGGGTGCAGCTTCACGTGCTGTTCGGCGATCACCGCGCCGTTGCGCTTGAAATAGGAGATCGCTTCCGACGGCGCGACGCCAAAGCTGAACAGGTAGGTGTGGCGCGAGTTTTTGCGGAGCAGGGTGCCGCTGATGTCGCGGGTGAAGCGTTTGATCTCCTCGTCGGTCAGGTCGCGGGTGAAGCGCACGACCAGCTCGTTTTGCAGCACTTGCGCGTGTTTCGCTCCACGGTTCTGCACGGAGGTGACGTGGACTTTCCAGGCGGTGCCGTCGACTTTCGCTTCTGCTTTTTTGCGGCTCAGCTGCTGGATGCGGATGTTGCCGTTCGGGCCGGACTCCGTTTTCTTCAGCATTTCGTTTTTGCCGTCCATGCCGAGCAGCCGGGTGTCGGTGCCCATCTCGCGGTCCTGGAGGGCGATGATCTGGTTCATGTATCCCATCTCCACATCGGCCGACAGGGAGCCGGTCACTTTCGAATCGCCGACCACAGGGACGCCGACGGTCATCGCAATTTTTTCCTTGGGATCGCCGGCGTGTTTTTTGGTGTAGAGATCGGAGACATAAAAGTCGTCGTTTTGCGTGGTTTTGTACGCTTGCTTGTGCAGATCCTGACGCAGCACGCGGCCGACGGTGACCGGCTCGCCGCTGTTGCTGTGCAGGGTCATCGAGACAAACTGCGGGTGCATCTGCAAGTGGTGCTGCAGCATCGCCCGCTTTTCAGCTGCCGTGTGCGTGTGCGCGAGGTCGTTGGTGATATCGGTCAGCATGATCCGGCAGTCCCGGACGCAAAGCGCCGCCGTGCGGGCGATGTCGCGGGCGACCAGATGCTCGTTGCCTGCCGTTTTTTTGGCGAGAATTCGCTGCACTTCAGCTGTGCGGGCGCTGTTCGTTCCCTGTGTTTTGGCCGGACCGGCTTCCGGGCGTCTGATCGGGTCCGGCTGCGCGTCATGCCAGAAAAATGGAACCATGAGGCCGAGTGTGAGCGCGGTGATCACGCCCCATTTGGCGCGCCGATTCATACTGATTACCTCCCTTGAGTCAACGTTTCCAAGGTAGTATCTGCGCTCCGTGACAGGAGTATGAAACGGGATGATGCGGATACTACTGGAAAGTTTGAAAATCGAGGGGGTGGGGGACAGGCATGAAGAGTTCGTTTTCCAGATTCGGCAAAAAGCTTTGGAACCGGCATCTGCTCCACGCTTCTCTCACCAACTCGGTGTTCCAGCTGCTGGTCTCGCTCGGACTGATGGCGCTGATCTTTCGCTTTACCCCGCCGTTTTTCGGCGGCGATCTCGATACGGCCCGGGGCTATCTGTCCACCGTCGCCTCGACGCTGGCGACGATCCTCGCTTTGTCATTTTCGATGATCATGGTCGCCATCCAGCTGACGGCGAGTAAATACACACACCGCGTGCTCGACTTTTTCGTGCGCTTTCCATTTAACATCACGCTGATCGCTTTTTATTTTGGGACGATCTTTCATGCGATCTATCTGTTGTCGCTGATCGAAGACCACCCCAGCGACCGCCCGTCGAACTGGCTGGCGCAGGGGATGAGCGCCGATCTGCTGCTCTTGATCTTCTGTTTTGTCGCGTTGATCGCCTATCTGTATTTTGTGATCCAGCTCCTGAAGCCGGAGACGATCGTCTATGCGATCCAGCGCGAGTATGTGACCGCCTATCAGAGCGGGGACTATCAGGAGGCGCTGGACAAAGTGGAGCAGATCTGCGACATCGCCAAAAAAGCGGTCTCGGAGATGGACGCGGTGACGGCGGTGTTTTGTGTGGAAAACATCGCGGAGATGATGCACGGGGCGAAACTGCCGAGCGAAGATGCGGACGATGTGCTCTGGTATCATGAACAGATCGTCGGGCAGCTGATCGGCATCGCCTCGATCTCATTCAAAGAGCGCGAGACGGCCGTGTCGGGGCGAATCTTGGACGAGTTGCACGAGATGGGGATGCGCTATGCGGAGAGCGGATCGCTGCAGGCAGCAGAGCTCGTCATCGACGCGTTTGCGCTGATCGTGCGCAACAACCTGGTCGGCCAGCAGTTGATGAACATGATCCAAAAGGCGGTGGAGCAGATCTATTCGATCACCTGTCACGTGGTGAAGAACCGGGAGATGACGAAAGAGACTTCGCGATTTGTGCTGTCGACGTTTCAGAATCTCGGCGACATCGGCAAACTGGTGATCAAAAATGAGACGTACGGGCACAGCTTTGTCGCCAAATGCATCGTGTCGCACGCCTTTGGGCAGTTGCTCAGCACGATCATCGGGTCGCAGGGGCACAAGACGATGGGCGTGGTGCGGGCCTTGCTGTTTGAGTACATGAAGCTCGCCAAGCGGCTGATCCTGAAGTCGGAGATCATCGATGTCGTGCAGATCACGACCTGGCTGCGCAAAGAGATGATCCCGCACCGCGACCAGCAGGAGCGCACCTATCCTTATCTGTATCTGTTTTTGCTGATGACAGCCGAGGCGGTCTATCTGCGGCGCACCGACATCGTGATGCTGCTGATCCGGGCGGTCGGAAAATATTTTGCGCCGGACCAGAAACTGCTCTTGAGCTTGTGCAGAAGCAGGCTGGAGATACGGCGTTTTTTTGACTACCATGAGCCGGAGCGCTACCTGATCAAAGCGTTTGTGCTCTGGCAGGGCTACCACGCCTACACCTCGCAGTATCCGTCCGGCCCGGAGCGGCAGATCGAGCTGAGCGGGGCGGTCGAGGATCAAAGCGCGTGGCGCGATCTGTTCGACGGCCTCGACCCGGAGCCGTTTCTAGGCGGCGGCGCGGCACATTGAGGCGAATGTTGCAGGAGTTTGTCGAGCAGGGGTCGAATGGTAGTAGAAGAGATTGGGTGTTTTTGACAAGCCCTGCAAAGGAGAATCGGACATGCGCAACATTGGCACGGGAAAGGTAGAATTTTTTCTGACCGACGGCAGCATCCGCGAGTATGAAGGGGAAGTCGAAGTAAGCGCTGACCGCGTGGTGGTCACCGAGATCATCAACATCAACGGGCGTCCTGCCGGAGCCCGCGAGATCAGCTTGCCGAAAGGGCAGTGCGTGATCTATTGGGTGCCGGAAGTATACGAAGAAGTATAAGACATAAGATGACATACCCGTGCGCACGTTCGGGGGTATGTCATTTTTGTTGCGAGAATCTGGCAGATGTTTGGGGGGCTTTTGATGCAACTGGAGATTGTAAAAATGGCGGACGGGGAGCAGGAGGCGGAGCTGCGCGCTTTTTGGGGAAAAGACCCGTACTACGGGTTGTTTTTCAGCGGCAACATGCGTTCGATGGGGCTCGGTGATCCGATGTTGGACTATTGGGGCGGTTATGTGCAGGGCCGCTTGGCTGCTGTGCTGATGCGGTACCGCGCAAATTGGTCGATTCTGACGCAGGAGGAAGCGCTCGACCTGTCACCGATGATCCGGCTGGCGGAAGACTCGGGGACGGTCAACACGGTGACCGGACGCGTGTGGGTAGTAGAGCGCTTTGAACAGCAGTTGACGCGCTTTGTCATCGAGGAGCAGTCGCCCAGCCATTTTTGCACGCTGCAGGTGGAACGCTTTGCACCGGCGGCGACAGACGGCGTGCGCCAGGCGTTCAGCGCGGACGGCGAGAAGATTCGCGAGCTGTACCAGGGCGGGGAGATGGATTACCTGTCCGCCGAGATCTTCCGCCGCCGCATGGAGAAAGAAGGAGCGCGCTGCTATGTGCTGGAGGCGGAGGATGGACGATTGATTGCCTGTGCGATGACGCTAGTCGAGACGGAGCAGGCGGCGATGATCGGCACGGTGTACACGCACCCGGTAGAGCGCGGCAAAGGCTATGCTTCACGGGTGATGAGCGCGCTGTGCGCGGCGCTGTTGGCAGACGGCAAAGAGCCGTGCCTCTTCTATTCCAACCCGGCGGCGGGCACCGTCTATCTGCGGCTTGGCTTTGCCGATATCGGCACGTTCAAAATGACCGACTTTCAAGCGGCCGACTAAAAGAGAGACCGGCGTGCCGAACTGGCAGACGGTCTCTCACACGTGTGGTGCTGTATGTAAGATCAACGATTAAAACGCGGTATGGCGGGCGAAGTGGTCGAGGACGCGCGGCAAGTCTTCCTGCCAGAAGCCCCAGGTGTGGTCTTTGTCATATTCGGCATAGTCGACCTCGACGCCTACTTGCTGCAGCAGGTTGTGCAGCGCGCGGTTCTGGCCGAGAATGTCGAGGATTCGGCCGGATGCGGACTGGAAATTCTCTTCCTGCAGGCCGACGACTTGATAGACCGGCACGGTGGCGAGGGTGTTGCCCAGCTTCTGGACGCCGGCCAGCGTCGCTTCGCGGTAGACGCCCGACTGCAAGGCCAAGTAGTGGAACTTCTTTGGGTAGGTGAGCAAAGTGTGGAGGGCTGCGGTCGCGCCGAGCGACGAGCCTAAGATCCCGCGCGCCGGCCCCATCGGGAATGCGGTGAAGCGCTCTTCGATCGCCGGCACCAGTTCGTCTGCGAAAAAGCGCACATAAGATTGGTGCTTGCTGCCTTCCGGGTGGTACTCTTCGCGGCGGACGCTTTTGTCGACCGGGACGAAGACGACGAGAAAGCGCCGCTGGTGGCGGTCGGTGAACCGTTCGTTGAGCAGCGTGATCATCCGGCCCATCGACTCGTAGTCGGAGCCGTCGTTGATGTAGAGAACCGGATATTTATAGAGTGGTGAATAGTTGTGCGGCAGGTAGACGTGGGCTTCGCGGGTTTCGCCTAGAAATTGGCTCTGGATCTCGACCCGCTCCACGGTGCCGGTCAGTTGCTTCTCGAGCGACATGAACATTCCTCCTCGTTCGATTCTTTCTCATTATACCATTCTCAAAGCCAGTTCGTTGTAGTATGCTTGTACGCATGAGCAAAACGGTTTTTCGTAAAGGGGAGTATGTGGTGTGAAGTCCTTTCTCAGAATTTTTCCGTATGTCTTAGTATTCGTTCTCGTCTTTTTGCTGCAGGTCAAGCTGGATGCGGATAACCGTGTTCTGCCGTTCTTGGAACCGTACGGACGTGAGACGGCGATCGGCACCGCGACGCCGAACCGCCCGGCACAAGTGCTGGGCGAGAACCGCTATGCCTGGTTGTCCGGGCAGGAACTGGTCGTGGCGCAGATCGACCCGGCGAAACAGAAGAGCGAACTGGAGAAGCGCCCGCTGCCTTCTTCAGACATCTATACGACCACTACCTTTAAAATCAGTGGCTCCGACCTGTATTGGGTCGGGGAGAAGCGCGTGCTGAAGCACGCCACATGGGAAAATGGCGCCTGGGGTGCCACAAAGTCGTTTGATGCGGACGTGATCGCGCTGGAGCTGCTGCAGCTTGGCGAGCAGCCGTACCTGCTGGTCGGGACGGAAAAGGGCATGAAGATCTACCAGGCGTCCGGCCCGGCGCTGAAAGAGGTCGCCAGTTTCCCGCAGCAGCGCACGATCTACGTGGACGGGGCGGTCGATCAGCAAGGTCTGGCGCACATCGCCATGATGGAGCAGGTCGGCGTGGAGAGCTACAACCTGCAGTACCTGACGTTTGACGGTGCGGCGCAGAAGGTGTCTCTGAAGCAAGTGGTCAAAGCTTTGTCGGTCGGCACGTCGAACATCATCGACGAGATGGTCTTCGGCATGGACCAGACGCACGGCTATTATTTCCTGACCTATAAATCGTCGCGCAAATCGACCACCGAACTGCGCGCCGTGTCCTTCGCTCTGAACGACCCGTCGCCCCGCTCGACCAAAGACATGAAGCTGATCCCGAAAACGCTGGTCGGCGAAGATGCGCCGAACTCGAACGCGCCGTATGTGCGCCCGATTCAGGAGGAGAAGCTGCAGTTCGCCTTCGTGGCCGACTTTGGGAAGAATCCGCGCAACATCGGCCGGGAAGTGCTGCTCTCCACGATGCAAAACGGCGAATGGCAACAAGATGATCTGACTCGTGTGTCCAACCTGCACTCGCTCGGCTTCAACCCGGTGTTTGACAAGCAAGGTGACACGACGACGATGGTCTACATGAAGTTCGCCAAGTTGAAAACGTATGATGTGCTGTTCAACTCGGACGACCAGGCGTATGCCGCGGCGACGAACAAGATCGTCAAGGACGACTATGCGCGGGCGGCGATGGAAGTGCCGCAGTATCTCGGCATGTCGATCATGATGCTCGTCATCGCTTTTGCCTGGCCGATGCTGCCGTTTGGCTACCTGTTCTACCTGGTGATGAAGAAGGAAGATGTGCTGTACGACCAGCCCAACCGTCACCTGCTGATCTCCGTCTTGCTGTACCTGGCGACGCAGATCGCCGTGTTCCTCAAATACGGCAATCTCGACACGCTGTACTACTACATGCCGGAGTGGATGCAGTCCGGCTTTGCTGTCGCTGTGCTGTTCGTGGTGCTGGCGGTGATCTCGTACGGATTTACGATGATCTATGCCCGCACCCGCTATGAGCGCAGCGCGATGGGTGAGTTCTCGTATTTCCTCGGCATCAACATCTGGACGGTCACCCTTGGCCTGTCCTACTATCTGGCCGGCTGATGAATGATCGGAAGCCCCTGATCTCAAGAGATCGGGGGCTTCTGCCGTTCCCAAGCGGACGACCTCGCCGTAGGATACTGGTAGAGGTGAACAGCATGAAATTAACGCCGGGCAGCAAATGGAGCAAACATCGCATCGCGGCGCAAAGCCCGGAGCTGCGGCGCTATCTGCCGGAGACGATGCTGTATTCGAAAGCAGCGCTGACGAAACTGCTCGACCGGCATGACGTGGTGTTCGTCAAACCGGTCTACGGCGGCGGCGGCTACCGCATTTTCCGAGTCCAAAAGCAGGGCGAGCAGTTCGAAGTCAAGCTGGAGCATCAAAAGCGGGTCTTGCGCTCGCTGGAAGCGGTGCATGCGTGGATTGAAAGCGTGCGCAAAGGCAACCGCTTTCTGGTGCAGCAAGGTATCGAGTTGGCTGTGCGGCGGGGGCGTCCTGTCGACATTCGCACCATCGTGCAGAAGATGGAGAGCGGAAGCTGGGAAGTCACCCGGCTGTTTGCCAAGACGGCCGGCCGCAATCTCGCCGTCACCAACATGGTGATCGGCGGCACTGCGTCCACCGTCCGCGAGTATCTGCTCGGCATCGGCTATTCAGCGAAACGTGCCACAGCGGCGATCCGACTCTTGAAAGCGATGTCGCTGCAGATCGCCCGCCAGTACGGACGAGGCTATGCGAATGCGATCTTCGGGCTGGATATCGGGCTGGACCGCAGCGGGAAGTTTTGGCTGATCGAAGTGAACACGGCGCCACAGCTGAGCATTTTCCGAGCGGGCAAGCTGACTTCGGCGGAACAGCGGTCGCTGAAGCTGTGGAAGCTCCATGAGAGCGTGAACAGAGCGGCAGAAAAGCACCGCGGCAGTTGGCGGCGCAGCAAGTAAAGGGAGGTTGCAGATGCAAAGCCTCCCTTTTTGCGTTTAGGTTCGTACGCGTGCATAGAGGGCGCGGAACTGCCGGGCCGTCCGTTCCCAGGAGAAGCGGCGTTCGACCCAGTTCCGTCCTGATACCCCCAGCTGCGCCGCGCCTTGAGGATCGTCAAGCAGTCGGCCGATCTCCCAGGCAAAAGCGGCCGGGTCGGCAAACGCTTCGACGAGGCGTCCGCTGACATCTTGGGCGACCGATTCACAGAGCCCCCAACGCCCGGTCGCCACGACGGGCAGCGCGGCGGCAGACGCTTCCAGATTGACAAGGCCAAACGCTTCCGGTTGCTGGGACGGGCAGACGAACAGGTCGGCCGCCGCATAGTAGGCGGGCAGCCGGTCATGCGGAAGGAAGCCGAAAAAGCGCACCGGCAGCCCGGCCGCCTTTTCACGAAGCAAGGTGTGAAACGGGTGCCGCTCATCGCGGGGGCGTCCGCCGATGATCCACAGCACGCTCTGTGGCTGGGCGGTATGGACGAGACGAAAGGCGTCGAGGAGCTCCGCGATCCCTTTGCGCGGCGTGAAGCGGCCGGCGGTGAGCACGATCTGCTGATCGTCCGCGATCTGGTGCCGCGCACGGACTTTGGCGCGCAAGGCAGCCCCAGTCGGTGAGAAGCGCGAGGGGAATTGCGTCAAGTCGATGCCGGGCTGGATGACGTGGACTTTTTCTTTCGGCAAAACCGGGTAGCGGGCGAGCAGGTCGCCTTGCAGATAGCGGCTGTTGACGACCAGCGCGTCAAGGCGGGAGAGTGACATGCGCAAGGTCAGCGGGGACAGGTCTTGGATCAGGACGTTCGAGTGCAAGTTGAGCACGAGCGGAGTCTGAGCAAAGCGTTTTTTGATAGGGACGACGAACGGGATGCGATTTTCGACATGGAAGAGGGCCGGCGGAGAAGAGTGTTGTTTCACCTCGCGCAGCACATGGCGCAGATAGGAGACCGGGGTGTCGGCACGGACAGCGTCCGTTTTGCCATAGAGCAGGAGCGGTTCGGTGCGGGAAAGTTCGCGGGCGAGATGCCACAGGTAGATCTCGACAGACGTGCAGGGTGCAGGCGGGAAGGGAAACGTGCCGGGGGCGATGCAGCAGATGGTCATAGGGCGGAACCTCCCTCGTACACAGGTTGGTAGCAGTATACGAGGGAATTGTCCGCGAGGTTCAGCAACAGCTTAGGAGCCGGTGCTTTGGTATTTCGTGATGCTGAAGTTCCACATCCGCACCGCCAGCAGCGTCAGGATCAGCGCGACGACCGGCGCGAACCAGGTCAGGAAGCCGAACGGCACCTGATCCGCTTTGCCGAGGAACAAGAGCGAGGGATAGTAGTTCATAAAGGCGAACGGCAGGATGATCGTTACGATGCCGCGCAGCACGTTGTTGAACATGTCGAGCGGGTACTGCTGGACGACGCCCCACGAGAACAGCGAAGCCGCGTTGACGATCGCCCGCGAGCGGGTGGTGAAGAACGAGGTGCAGGCGAGAAGCAGCGTCATCGCCGCTTCGACGATCGCCGATGAGAGCGCGATCAGGGCAAACCAGAGGAACATCCACCAGCTCCAGTCGAGGTGCAGGTTCTGGTAGCTCAGAGTGAGCATCGTCAAGGCCAGCAGCACGTCCCCGACGCCGAGGTAGTGGACTTCGCGGCCGAGGAATTGCACCAGCGGGTTGGCCGGGCGGGTCAGCAACTGGTCGAACGTGCCTTCGACGATAAACTGCTCCAGCATATTGATGTGCCGGAAGAAGATCGCGCGGATGCCGTGGCCGAGCAGCCAGAGGTTGTACAGGAAGACGATCTCCCAGAACAGCCAGCCGTGCAGGTTCTCAAAGCGGCTGAGCAGCACCCACGATGTGGCCAGCGTCCCGGCGTTCAGGATAAACACGCCGGCGATGCCCATCAGGAAGTCGGCGCGGTATTCGAGGCGGGCGAGGACGGCGGCGCGCAGCAGCGCCAGATAAACGGTCATGTTTTCGCGCATAGGCTCACCCTCCCTGTACGACCAAATGGCGGTGGATGCGCGTCCAGATCAAGCGGGCGAGCAGGAAGAGGCCGAAGATCCACGCCGTTTGGATCAAAAGATTTTGCCAGATCACCGCACCGCTGAACACGCCGGTGAAAATGCCGAGCGGCGTGTAGAACACCGCTTGAAACGGCAGCGCATACAAGAGCGGCTGCAATACATCCGGGTACATCCACAGCGGGATGATCTGCCCGGAAGCGAAGCGCACGAGGGCGAAATAGGTGAACATGAAGCCGAGCAGGTCGAGCGTCTTAAAAGAGATCAGGCCGAAGAGAAAATTGCAGAAAAAGAGAATCACCCACGCCTGCAGCAGGGCGAGCACAAAGGCCAGCGCTTCCACGGGACCGGGCAGCATCAGATCAAACAGGAAATAGGCGGCGACCAGCGGCGGGAGCAGGAAGAAGCAGACCCGGGTCACCATCAGGCCGAAGTTGCGCGCCATCATGTGCAGCATAAAATCGACCGGCTTCATCAGGTCGGACGTGATCATGCCCATCCGCACCTGCGTTTGGATGTAGGTATGGACGCCGTCGTCGATCGACAGCACGGAGCCGATCAGCATCCCGAGCACGGCATAGGTGATCATCTGGTTGAGCGACATCGCGCCAAACGAGGCGGGCGTCTGTTCGAACAGCACGCGCCAGAGCGTGGCGACGACATACAACTGCAGAAACAGGCCGAGCATCTCCATCCAGAAGTTCAGGCGGTACGCTGACTGCTGGAAGAAGAGCTGGCGGCTAAACGTCCAGAACAGCGACATGCGGCTCCTCCTTCTTCCGCCCGTTCATCCCGGTCTCGTAGATCTCGCGGACGATCGATTCGATCTCCGGCTCTTCGACGGTCAGGTCGCGGATGGTGTGCACCTGCGCGATTTTCATCATCACATCAGATGCGGTCAACAGGTCGCGGTTGTAGGACAGCCAGACGCGTGCCCCTTCTTCGCGCAGCACGCGGGTGCCGGGGATGTTCAGCGAGTACGGCGCATCGTCGAGCTCGATGATCAGTGTGCGCTCTGAGCCGAACTGCGACTTCAGGTGGTCGATCGAGCCATCGTAGAGGATCTTGCCGTCGTCGATGATCGCCATGCGCTTGCAGAGCTTTTCGATGTCGGTCATGTCGTGCGTGGTGAGCAGCACGGTCACGCCACGATCGCGGTTGATCTCGCGGATGAAAGTGCGCAGGCGCTCCTTGGCGAGCACGTCGACACCGATCGTCGGCTCGTCCAGGAAGAGGATCTGCGGGTTGTGCAGCATCGCCGCCGCCAGGTCGGCGCGCATGCGCTGGCCGAGCGACAGTTGGCGCACGGGGGTGTTTTCAAACTCGTTCAGTTCGAGCAGTTCCCGGAAGGTGTTCAGGTTTTTCGTGTACACGCTGTCCGGGATTTTGTAGATCGTCTTCAGCACTTTGTAGCTTTCGATGACGGGAATGTCCCACCAGAGCTGCGTTTTTTGGCCAAAGACGACGCCGATGTTCTGCGCGTGCTCGCGGCGCTGTTTCCACGGGATCAGACCTGCGATCGAAATATCGCCCGACGTCGGGACGAGGATCCCGGTCATCATTTTGATCGAGGTGGATTTGCCCGCGCCGTTCGGGCCGATGTAGCCGAGCATTTCGCCTTCTTGGACTTCGAACGTGATGTCGTCGACGGCGGTATGTGTGAAGTAGTTGGTATTCCACAGGTTGCGGACACCGGAAAGAAAGCCGGTTTTGGGAATCAAGCGTTTAAATTCTTTTCGTAAATTGCGAACTTCGATCAATGCCACAGTTCATTCGCCTCCATTCCAACATGATAGCACAGTCTGCCCGATTCCGAATGTGAGTAAGATCGCGAAAAAGACCCGTTCCTCCAGCGGGGGAAGAGCGGGCCTTTTCGGTTACAGCGTGGGCGGGGTCTGGATGGCGGCGGGAAGCAATCCGTCTGTCCCAAGCCCGGTGAGCAGCGTTTGTGCGAGATGTGTGAGCGGGGGCAAGAGTTCCGAGGAGGAGAGCGCCGTCTGCAGGCCTGCTGTCTGCGGCAAGTCGGCAAAAGCTTGCAAGATCAGCGCGAGGATGGCCAGTTCGAACAGCGTGAGGACGCCGCCGAGCAGCAGGCCGCCGGCCCGGTTGAGCACGGCGGGCACGAAGTCCTGCGCAATTTTGACCAGCGGCCGCAAGAGCAGATTGAACACGGCGCACAGCACGCCAAGCATGAGGATCAGGCCGAGCACCGTGTGCATCCATTCCGTATACGGGATGGCGATCGCTTCCAGCAGCGGGTGGGAGGCTGCGTACTCGATCATCTGCTCCCGATAGGCGGCCGGGACGCCTGCCGCTTCTAAAATCGGGCGGAGCTGTTCCGGCGGCACCTGCGCGTTGTGCAGCGACTCGGGAATCTGGCCGGCGATCATCGAGCGGACAAATCGCCCTACGCCAAGCCATTCCCCCGCCAGTTGCCCGATCGGGGCAGCGAAACGGGCGGCGAGGAAAAGAGCGGCGAGATAGGCGATGAGGCGGGAGATCCCGCTCAGCAGTCCGCGTGCAAAGCCAGCCCACAGGCCAAGCAGCAGCAGGACCAAAAACAACAGGTCGATCGGCGACATGGACGATTCTCTCCTCAGTTCATTGTCAGATGTTGTAACTGTGTGGGTTGCTATAGAGTACGTGCCGCCCTGCGCTTTTGCGTCGGGCGGCACTTGGCGAATTTTAGGAAGTGCGCAGCGTTTCGGTCAAGCGGGCGCCCGGCGTGACGTAGAGCGTCTTCTGGTTGTCGTACAGCACGAAGCCCGGCTTGGCGCCGTTAGGTTTCCAGACGTGTTTGATCAGGGTGTAGTCGACCGGGACCTGGCTCGATTCGCGCCCTTTGCTGAAAAAGGCGGCCAGCTGCGCCGCTTCGAGCAGCGTCGTTTCCGGCACTTCTTTGGCACGGATGACGACATGGCTGCCCGGGATGTCCTTGGTGTGCAACCAAGTGTCGGTGTTGTGGGCGAACTTCATGGTCAGGTATTCGTTTTGCCTGTTGTTTTTGCCGACGAACAGCTCGATGCCGTCGGAGGAGAGATAGCGCTCCGGCTTGATCGGGGCTTCCTTTTTCTTCGGCGGCTTCTTGCCTTTCGGGAGCGGCTTTTGCTTGATCTTCAGGTAGCCTTCCGCCTGCAGCTCTTCGCGAATCTCCTCGATGTCGCTCCAGGTGGCGGTGGAGAGCTGCTGAAGGACGTTCTCTAAATAGATGACTTCCGCTCGCGTTTCTTCGATCTGCTGGTGGAGGATCGGGATCGATTTTTTGACTTTGTTGTATTTCTTGAAACAGCTCTGTGCGTTTTCGTTCGCCGAAAGCGCCGGATCGAGCGGGATGGTGAGGTCGCTCAGGTTCTCGTCGTAATAGTTCTGGACGGTGACCGACTCCATGCCGCGCTCGATCTGGTAGAGGTTAGCGGTGATCAGCTCGCCGTAGATGCGGTATTGCTCCGCTTCGGACGCTTCGGCGATCATCGTCTCGAATTTGGCGATTTTGTTGATGTTTTTTTGCAGCTCATTCGACAGCAGGCGCTCCAGATCCTGAGATCGTTGGCGGAGGGCGTCGCGCCATGCTTTTTCTGAATAGAAGCGTTCGATCGCTTCGCTTATCGTGCCAAACGCTGTCGCTTCGCCTTCGACGTGGGTGAGGGCGACACAGGAGAACGCCTTGGGACGGTCTTCGTGGTAGACGATCGTCGGCTGGTAGCGGTGAGCGCGGCAATCGTCGAGGAGGCCGGCGAACGCCTGCCACTCCTGCTCTTGAGTCGGCGCGCCGCTGCCGAGGCGGTGCGTGATCTCTTTGGCGAGCAGCGGCGAGATCCCGGTGAAGCTGCTCACTAAAAATTTGTCAAAGGCGAGGCCTGCCTGCTCGTCGCGCAGGGCTTGAAAGCGGCCGAGCGAGACGCCAAACGGGTTCTCTTTGCCTTGCTCGGGCGGCTCGACGTAGGTGCGGCCGGGCAGCACTTCGCGGTGGCGGGACGTGCCGAAATTGACGTGGACAAGCGAATCGAGGATGCGGTTCTCCGCCGGGTCGAGCAGGATGACGTTGGAGTGGCGGCCCATGATCTCCACGACGAGGATGCGCTCGGTCAAGTCGCCGAGCTCATCGCGGTTCTCGATGGCGATGTGCAGGATGCGCTCATTGCCGACCTGTTCGATGCGCGTGATGCGCCCGCCTTCACAGTGTTTGCGCAGGAGCATGCAGAACATCGGCGGTTCGGCCGGATTGTGGCCTTTGTACTCCTGCACGAGATGCGCGCGCGGGAAGGAAGCGTTCGCGGTCAGGAGCAGCTTGTAGTTCTGGCCACCGCGGCGGATGTGCAGGAGCAGATCGCGGTCGAGTGGCTGGTAAATTTTATCAACACGTCCGGTCAAAAGCAGTTCGGACAATTCATGTGCAACAGCGTGCAGGACGATGCCGTCAAACGCCATATTCGATCACCTCTATATAAGAAAAGGCACTTCCGCCAAGGGGAACGTGCCAGTGTTTACGCCATTATACTTGGGATTTGGCGGCGTGGCAATGGGTGCTATACTTGAAAGATACAGAGTTGGAAGAGAAAGGAGCAGAAAGATGATTTTAGGAAATGCGACAGCGGAAGGCACGAAAGCGTATATGGAAAGTTTTGCAGATCTGCAGCATTGCGAGCTCGGGAGGACGGGGCTGTTGGTCAGCCAGGCAGGATTTGGCTGCTATCGGGTAGATGTCAGCGTGGAGGAGCATCGTATGGCGCTGCGCAAGGCGCTGCAATGCGGTGTGAATCTGATCGATACGAGCGCGAATTATGGGGACGGAGGCTCGGAGGAACTGGTCGGCGCGGTGCTGGAGGAGATGATCGCGGCAGGCGAGGCGGGGCGCGAACAGGTCGTGGTCGTGTCCAAGGCCGGGTATTTGCAGGGGCAGAACTACTTGCTCAGCCAAGAGCGCAAGCGCGAGGGCCGTCCATTTCCCGATCTGGTGTCGTACGGGCCGGGGCTGGAGCATTGCATCCACCCCGTGTTTTTGGCAGATCAGTTGACGCGGAGTCTGGCCCGGCTGCGCATGGAGCGGCTCGATGTGTATCTGCTGCACAACCCCGAGTATTATTTGATGGCGGCGAAACAGGAGAATGTGCCGCCGGAAACTGCACGGGCGGAGTATGAGCGGCGGTTGGAGCTGGCGTTTCGGCATTTGGAGCGGGAAGTGGAGCAGGGGCGGATCGGGTGCTACGGGATCTCGTCGAACACGTTTCCGGCCCGGCGGGACGATGTGACCTTTACGTCGCTCGAGGATGTGCTGGCCCTGGCTGAAAAGGTGTCGGCAGCTCATCATTTTCGAGTGATCCAACTGCCGATGAACCTCGTGGAGACGGGCGGGATGACAGAGGCGAACCAAGCCGGGGGAAAAAGCGTGCTGGAGCTGGCGGTAGAAAACGAGCTCGGCGTGTTGATCAACCGGCCGCTGAATGCGATCGTCGGTGGTCGCTTGGTGCGGCTGGCTGACGGGGATGCCGTTCCGGTGGATGTTGCGTCTGTGCAAACGCAGGTGGAGCGGCTGGCGGAGGCGGAGCGTTCGTTGAAAGAGAAGTTGTTGGCCGCAGTGCTCGAGGATGATCAGGAGCGGGAGGAGGCGGCAGACAAGTTGTCAGCAGGCCGTCTTTTGCAGGAACACTGGCGGAGCTTTTCTTCGGCGGAGCATTGGCGGGAGGTGCAGGGGCAGTTTTTGGTGCCGACGGTGCAGACCGGGATTCGCAAACTGCTGGAGAGCGGCAAACTGACCACAGCGGCTGCCGAGTGGGTGGAGGCCTATGTGGACGGCGTGAATGGCGTGCTTCCGGAAGTGACCGCCTACTATCAGTGGAAGGGAGCGGAACAGGTTCGCGCGATCACATCCCGCGCCGAAGCGGCAGCCGCAGACTGGGCCGGGGCCGGCCGTGCAAGCCACCTCGCGCTGCGTGCACTCCGCTCGACGCAAGGGGTGAGCAGCGTGCTCGTCGGCATGCGCCGGGCGGCGTACGTGGAGGATGTGATCGCAGAATTGAAGGAAACGGTGGCGATCAAGCCGCGCAGAGCGGAATGGGAAGCGCTGAGTTAAATAAAAAAGGCTGTGACGCAAGGCGTCAACAGCCTTTTGGGTTGGGATGATTTGAACAGGAGAAGTGGTGATGCGGGGTGTCAGCGGCGGTTCTTCAAGTTCATCGCGCGCAGAACTTGATTGAAGTTCGTCTCTTGATCTTCCTCCGATTGGCGAATGAAATCATAGACTTGATCGAATCGTTCTTCTAGAAGTGCCTGATTCTGATCGAACCGTTCCTTCATAAAAGTCAAAAGCTTCTCTTCGCCAACCTCGAGATGATCGAGACGCTGCTTGATAAACTCGGAATCTGCCTCCAAATGATCCAGCCGTCTGTCTTGTTGATCGAAGCGCTCTCGTATCGTTTGCAGGCCCTCCCGCAGTTCCTGCTGCAGGGCCTCCCATTTGGCGTCCAATTCTTTTTGGAGATGCATCTCCATTGCTGCCACTCTTTTGCCAATGCCTTCGAAGTACCCGTCAAGGCCGCGGAACCGTTCGTCGATCTGCTGCAACAGCTGGGTTTGCCATTGCGAGAAGAGGTCGAGGAACTTTGCTTCGGTGAGCATGTGCCATCGCTCCTTTCTATGAAATTTCACCTCGGAGCCAGTATATACGAGACTGCTTGTGTAAAGGTAGCCCCGGGACTTTTTTTAATCGTTTTGAAGGTCGTTCAAGGCCGTGGGGGACTTGTCATGCTTGGTCTACCTGCTGCGGGTCAAGCATAGACATGTTCTCAGGACAACGATGTGGAAAAAGGGGTGGCACCTGGTGCAGAAGAATCATTGGCATACGATGGACGTACATGACGTACTCCAGATGCTCTCCGTACCGCCGGACGGCCTGACGAATGCGGAGGCCGAAAAACGGCGTGAACAATTCGGGGAGAACAGACTGAACGAAGCTGAGCAAAAATCATGGCTGACTTTATTCCTGAACCAGTTCCGTGATTTTATGGTGTTGGTGCTGCTGGCAGCAACGTTGGTTTCCGGTCTGCTTGGCGAACACGCAGACGCGATCACGATTATCGCGATCATTATCGTCAACGGCATTCTCGGTTTCTACCAAGAACTTCGCGCTGAAAAATCGCTCGCTTCGCTGAAGCAGTTGACCGCGCCGTCCGCCCACGTGCTCCGTGACGGAAAGAAGATCAGCATTCCTGCTGCCGACCTCGTCCCTGGCGACGTCATCTTCCTCGAGAGCGGCGACCGCGTGCCGGCCGACGTCCGCATCCTCGAATCTGCCAGCCTGGAAGCGGAAGAATCCGCCCTGACCGGCGAATCGCTCCCGGTGCAGAAGATGACCGCTTCGATCGGCGACATCAACGCCACGCTTGGCGACCGCAAAAACATGGCCTACATGGGCACGATGATCACCCGCGGCAAAGCGAAAGCGCTGGTCACCTCCACCGGCATGCAGACGGAAATGGGCCTGATCGCCGACCTGATCCAGACGGCCGAAGAGACGGAGACCCCGCTCCAGCGCCGCCTCGACCAGCTCGGCAAAATTCTTGTCTACGTCGCGCTCGGCATCACCGCGGTCGTTGTGATCGCCGGCATCCTGCACGGCAATGACATCTATACGATGTTCCTCGCCGGCGTCTCGCTCGCCGTCGCGGCGATTCCGGAAGGCTTGCCCGCGATCGTCACCGTCGCGCTTGCCCTCGGCGTTCAGCGCATGATCAAGCGCAAAGCGATCGTCCGCAAACTGCCTTCTGTTGAAACGCTCGGCGCGGCGACCGTCATCTGTTCCGACAAAACGGGCACCCTGACGCAAAACAAAATGACCGTCCAGCGCGTCTGGATCGGCGGTCAGTTCTATGAAGTAACCGGCACCGGCTATGACCCGGCAGGCGAGTTTCACTTCGCGGGCAAAAAGTTCGATCCGAAGCGCCGCCCCGACCTGATGCGCCTGTTGGAAGTCTCCGTGCTTTGCAACAACGCCGTCCTCTTCCAAGACAAGCAGAAGAAGCACACCGAATGGGCGGTGCAAGGCGATCCGACCGAAGGAGCGCTGATGGTGCTGGCCGCCAAAGGCGGACTGCACGGTCCGGACATGGAAGCGCAGCAGCCGCGCCTTGATGAACTCCCGTTCGACTCCACCCGCAAAATGATGTCCGTCCTCACCCGCGATCAAAAAGGCAACCTGTTCATGCTGACCAAAGGCGGTCCGGACGTTTTGCTCGAACGCTGCGGCTACATGCTGATCGACGGTAAAGTCACGCCGCTCTCGGGGTCGCTGCGCAAGAGCATCATGCAGGCCAACCATGCGATGGGCGCTGAAGCGCTGCGCTGTCTCGCCGTCGCTTACCGCCCGCTGCGCCATGAGGGGCAGTTCAAAGAAAAGGATCCGGAGCGCGACCTCGTCTTCGTCGGTCTGACCGGCATGATCGATCCGCCGCGTGCCGAAGTGTTCGATGCGATCGCCCGCACCAAAAAAGCGGGCATCAAAACGATCATGATCACCGGCGACCATCAGGTGACCGCCGAAGCGATCGCCCGCCAGCTCGGCATCCTGCCGTCGGGCGGTTTGACAGTCAACGGACACGATCTCTATAATATGTCTGATGAAGAATTGCAAACGCGCGTCGATGACATTTTTGTCTACGCCCGCGTGTCTCCGGAACACAAGCTCCGCATCGTCAAAGCTCTGCAGGCGCGCGGCAACGTGGTCGCGATGACCGGCGACGGCGTCAACGACGCGCCGGCGATCAAAGCGGCCGACATCGGCATCTCGATGGGCCAGGGCGGCACCGATGTGGCCAAAGACGCATCGTCGCTGATCCTGTCCGACGACAACTTCGCCACCATCGTCGCCGCGATCGAGGAAGGGCGCGGCATCTATGACAACATCCGCAAGTTCGTCCGCTACCTGCTCGCCTCCAACGTCGGCGAGATCGTGACGATGTTCCTCGCGATGATGATGGGCATGCCTTTGCCGCTCGTGCCGATCCAGATCCTCTGGGTCAACCTCGTCACCGACGGTTTGCCGGCGATCGCGCTCGGCGTCGACCAGGCGGAGAAAGACATCATGCACAAGCCGCCGCGCAACGTGCGCGAATCGATCTTTGCGCGCGGCCTCGGCTTTAAGATTCTCTCCCGCGGGATTTTGATCGGTTTGGCGACGCTCGCCGTGTTCTGGTTCACCTTGCAGATGGAGCCGGACAATCTGGTCAAAGCGCAGTCGATGGCGTTCACGACGCTCGTCATGGCGCAGCTGATCCACGTCTTTGACTGCCGCAGTGTCGAAGGCAGTATCTTCTCCCGCAACATCTTTGAAAACAAATGGCTGATCGCATCGGTCATCTCCTCGGTCGTGCTCCTGCTCGGCGTCATGTACATCGAAGCGTTCCAGCCGGTGTTCCACACCGTTCCGCTGGACCTCGTCGACTGGATGATCGTGCTGGTGGCGGCTGCCATCCCGACGTTCGCGCTCGCCGCCCGCCGGGTGACCCGCAAACGCACCGCACACCTTGGCTTCTCCGGTGCAAGGAGGAAATAAACTCAGATGAAGTTCACCAAAATGCATGGTCTCGGCAACGACTTTGTCGTCGTTGCCGAGTTTTCTTCCGTTCCGGAGGGAATATCGGAACTGGCGCAAAAGGTCTGTGACCGTCATTTCGGCATCGGGGCGGACGGCCTGGTGCTCGTGCTGCCGCATGCCGGCGGGGCCGATTTTGCGATGCGCATCTTCAATGCGGACGGCACGGAAGCCGAACAGTGCGGCAACGCGGTGCGCTGTGTCGCCAAATACGTGTATGACAAGGGCCTGACCGACAAGACGGAAGTACTGCTCGAAACTCGCATCGGCGTGCAGAAGCTGACGCTGTTTGCGGAACGCGGCGCCGTGTCCCAAGTCACCGTGGACATGGGGGAACCGACGCTCGCCGGAGCGCAGATCCCGACGACGGTCGACCGCACACAGGTCGTCAGCCATCCGGTGGCTGTGCCGGACGGCGAGTTTTCCCTGACCGCCGTCTCGATGGGCAACCCGCACGCCGTGATCTTCGTGGAAGACATGCAGGAGATCCGTCTGCACAGCACCGGCCCGCAGATCGAGACGCACCCGATGTTTCCGCGCAAGACGAACGTGGAATTCGTGCAGGTGCATGCGCCGGATGACGTGACGATGCACGTCTGGGAGCGCGGCTGCGGCGAGACGCTGGCCTGCGGGTCGGGCGCCTGCGCCGTTGTCGTCGCCGGCGTCTTGACCGGACGGACGGCGCGCAAGACGACCGTTCATCTGAAAGGCGGCGACCTGCAGATCGAGTGGCGGGAAGCGGATGGGCGCGTGTATATGACCGGGCCGTCGGTCATCGTTTTTGAAGGCAGCTGGTAACGGCGCAAGGGTCACTTTTGCCGCAGTCACTTTTTCGCGGCAGGTGATCCTTTTTGCTTGCATCTTGGCAAGAAATTGCGTAATATGAGCAGGAAACGCCCGAAAAACGGCAATATCCTGTTCCTTGTTACATATTTCCGTAGTATGATAGAGGCGAAAGAAGGGAATCTCGATGCTCAAAAGCATGACGGGATACGGCCGGGCCGAAGCGTCAGATCACGGGTACCGCATTCTCGTCGAGATCAAAGCGGTCAACCACCGCTATGCGGAAGTGATGGTGCGCATGCCGCGTGACTACCTGATGTTCGAAGACGGCATCAAAAAGGCCGTTTCCGAGCGCGTCTCGCGAGGCAGGCTGGATTGTTACATAACCATTGAAATGACCGAGCAGCAAGGGCGCACAGTCACCCTTGATGAAGAGCTGGCCGTCAAGATCAAAAGCGCGGCCGACGCGCTGGCCGAGCGCCTCGGGATGGTGGAGCGGCTGGCGCTTTCCGACCTGCTGCGCCAGCCGGACGTCATGTCGGTGACGCAGGAGGAGAGCGATCCGGAGCTCCTCGGCCGTCTGCTGTTGCAACTGACCGGCGCTGCGGCAGACGATCTGGTCCGCATGAGGCAAGCGGAAGGCGCGCGACTGGCGGTAGACGTCAAAGAGCGCATCGACAAGCTGCGCATTGTCACCGAATCGGTGTCCGCCCGCTCGCCGCTTTTGGTGAGCGAATACCGCGAGCGTCTGGAAAAGCGCCTGCGGGAGGCGCTCGCAGGGCAGTCGTTCGTCGTCGACGAAGCGCGGCTTTTGACCGAGGTGGCCGTGCTGGCCGACCGGGCGAGCATCGTCGAAGAGCTGGTGCGGCTGAACAGCCACTGCGCCCAGTTTGACGAGCTGCTGCTTACCACCGAGCCGGTCGGCCGCAAGCTCGATTTTTTGGTGCAGGAAATGAACCGGGAAGTCAACACGATCGGTTCCAAAGCGAACGATCTGCAGATCGCCCAGCATGTGGTGGAGATGAAAGCCTTGCTGGAGCAGGTCCGCGAACAGATTCAAAACGTAGAATAACAGCCGGCTCTGGTATCAGAAGCTGCCGTCATGGCAACAATGCAGGCAGAGAGGCTGCGAATTTAGGAGGAATGGGTCGTGAGCATTAAGCTGATCAATATCGGGTTTGGGAATATCGTTTCCGCCAATCGCATCGTGTCGATCGTCTCTCCGGAGTCTGCGCCGATCAAGCGGATCATTCAAGAGGCGCGCGACCGCGGCATGCTGATCGACGCGACATACGGTCGCAGAACCCGCGCCGTCATCATCACCGACAGCGATCATATCATTTTGTCGGCAGTTCAGCCGGAAACTGTGGCGCACCGTCTGGTAGCGAAAGACAACAGCCAAGACGACGAAGAGTAAAACCACAACGTCCGGAGGGGTAGAATGATGATTCAGAAAGGGTTGCTCATCGTCTTGTCAGGTCCGTCCGGCGCAGGGAAAGGGACGGTCTGCAAAGCGCTGCTTCCGAGCATGAACACGACGCATTATTCCGTTTCCTGCACGACGCGCCAGCCGCGCGAAGGCGAGATGGAAGGCATCAACTACTTTTTCAAAAGCGTCGACCAGTTTCAGGAGATGGTCAAGCACGACGAGCTTCTGGAATGGGCCGAAGTATACGGCAATTATTATGGCACGCCGCGCAAGTATGTGGAAGACACGCTGAACGCCGGCGAAAACGTGCTGCTTGAAATTGACATCCAAGGCGCGCTGCAAGTCAAGCAGAAGTTCCCGAACGGCGTCTTTATCTTCCTGATTCCGCCGAGCCTCGATGAGCTGAAGAGCCGCATCATCGGCCGCGGTTCGGAGACGGAAGAATCGTTTAACCGCCGCTTCGGGGCAGCGACCGACGAGATGAAATACATCTCCGAATACGATTATGTCGTCGTCAACGACGAAGTGGACAACGCCTGCACCAAGGTGCGCAGCATCATCACCTCCGAGCTGTGCAGCGTCTCCCGCAATTTGGAATACTATAACCGTTTGATTCATGAGGGGGGCAAATAACATGATTTATCCTTCCATTGACAAATTGATGCATCTGGCCGACAGCAAATACTCGCTGGTCGTGGCCGCTTCCAAGCGCGCCCGCCGCATTCAGGACGGCGCCGACAAACTGGTGCAAGTGGCAACCAACAAAAATGTCACCGTGGCGCTGAACGAAATTTCTGATGAGAAAGTGCGTTTCGTGCGCACGAAAGACGGCATTAAGTAATACGACGAGAAACAACCTCCCGCAGGTTGTTTCTTTTTGTAGAAACAGAGATCGCCACTAGCGATCACCATGAGGAGAGGAGACGGTCGCCATGATCAAAGGCAAAACGATCGTGCTTGGCGTGGCCGGCGGGATCGCCGCATTCAAAGCGGCGTTGCTGGCCAGCCTGCTGACCAAAGCCGGCGCGAACGTGCATGTCATCATGACTGAATCTGCGCAAAAGTTTATCACCCCGCTCACCTTCCAGAGCCTGACGAAAAAGCCGGTGCACCTCGACACGTTCACCGAGCCCGACCCGTCCGAACTCGCTCACATCGCCCTCGCCGACAAGGCCAACCTGATCGTCGTCGCTCCGACCACCGCCAACGTGATCGGCAAAGTGGCGCACGGCCTCGCTGACGACATGCTGACCACGACGATCATGGCAAGCAAAGCGCCCGTCCTGTTCGCAGTGGCGATGAACGTCAACATGTACGACAACCCGATCGTACAGGACAACATCCGCTACCTGCAGGAAAAAGGGTATCTGTTCGCCGAGCCCGGCGTCGGCTATCTGGCTTGCGGATGGACAGGCAAAGGCCGGCTGATGGAGCCGGAGGAGATCGGAGCGTGGATCGAAGCTTTTTTTGCAGAGCAGGAGCAGCGACAGGACTTGAACGGCCTGCGCGTTCTGATCACCGCCGGGCGCAACGCCGAGCCGATCGACCCGGTGCGCTTCATCACCAACCGCTCGACCGGGAAGATGGGGTACGCGCTCGCCGAAGCGGCCGTACAGCGCGGTGCGGAGGTCACATTGGTGACCGGTCCGTCCGAATTGTTGCCGCCCCCAGGCGTCACGACGATCCGCGTGCAGACGGGACTGGAGATGCACGACGCCGTGATGACGCATGTCGAGGCGCAAGATGTGATCATCGGGGCTGCCGCGGTCGCCGACTATCGACCCAAGCTGCGCCATGAGCAGAAGCTGAAGAAAAAAGACGGCCCGCTGACCATCGAATTTGAGCGCAACCCGGACATTTTGCTGGAAGTCGGCAAACGAAAGCGCGCCGATCAAGTCTTGGTCGGCTTTGCTGCCGAGACGGAACAGGTCTTGGAAAACGCGCGCGGCAAACTGGAGCGCAAACACGCCGACCTGTTTGTCGCCAATGACGTGTCACAGGCCGGAGCTGGTTTTGGCACCGACACGAACATCGTCACTTTGGTCGACCGCCACGGCGACACCCCGCTGCCGCTGTTGTCCAAGCGCGAAGTGGCCGACCGCATTCTCGATCGCGTGCAAGAGCTTCGCAGGCAGGAGCGGGGCCCGGTCTCATGAGCGGCAAACGCTTTGCGGAAGTGATCGTCGAACTGCGCTCTTCGCAGGTCGACCGCCCCTTTCACTATGAGGTGCCGGAGCGCTGGCAGGAGCAGGTGCAGATCGGCACCCGCGTCCTCGTGCCGTTCGGTCCGCGGCGGCTGGAAGGCTACATCGTCGGCTTCTCGTTGGCGGCCGATGTCAGCAAGACCAAGCCGATCCTCGAAGTGCTCGACGACGAACCGCCGCTGACGCCCGATCTGGTCGACTTGGCGGGCTGGCTCTCCGAACGCTACCTCTGTACAAAAGCAGCCGCTGTGCAGGCGCTGCTGCCGAGCGGCATGCGGGCGAAAGCGAGCACCAAGCTCCATCTGGCCGGTGAGCCGCCGTATGTGCTGCCCGGCTCTCTGGAAGACGACCTGCTGCAGAGCCTGTACGAATCCCCGAACAAAACGAAAGAGCAACTGATCGCGGAACGGCCCGAGTGGCGGCCGATCCTCCGCGCCTGGGTGGCGGAAGGGATCTTGGCCGAATCGTACCGCGTCAAGCAAGGTGCGCAGGTCAAGACGATCACCGCGCTGGCATGTTCGCTGGACAGCGCCGCCTTCCAAGCGGCGCTTGCAGAGCTGAACCGCGCCAAAAAGCAGCAGGAGGTGCTCGCCTACCTGTTCGACAAAGGGGAAGCGGTGCCGATGAGAGACGTGCTCAGCGAGCTGGGCGCTTCCTCGTCGACGCTCAAGCCGCTATTGGCGAAAGGCTATCTGCAAAAAGTCGAGCAGGAAGTGCTCCGCGACCCATACGGCATCGCCCATGCACAGCCGGAGCAGCCGTTGCCGCTGACCGAACTGCAGCAGGCCGCGTACGATCAGATCGCCGCAGCGGTCGATACGCGCAAGCCGGAGACCTTTCTGCTGCAAGGCGTGACCGGGTCGGGGAAGACAGAAGTCTACCTGCAGGCGATCGCCACCTGTGTGGAGCAGGGACGTCAGGCGATCATGCTCGTGCCGGAGATCTCCTTGACGCCGCAGATGGTCGAGCGGTTCAAAAAGCGCTTTGGCGATGCGGTCGCAGTGATGCACTCCCGCTTGTCGGCCGGCGAGAAGTTTGACGAGTGGCGGCGCATTCGCCAAGGTGACGTGACGATCGTCGTCGGAGCGCGCTCAGCGATCTTCGCCCCGTTTCGCTCGATCGGACTGATGATCATCGACGAAGAGCATGAAGTTTCTTATAAGCAGGACGACCATCCGAAATACCTCGCCCGCGAAGTGGCGATGTACCGTGCCCGTCAGCATGGCGCGACCGTCGTTCTCGGCTCGGCAACCCCGGCGCTGGAAACGCGCTGGTGGGCGCATCAGGGGCAGATCGGCCGCATCGAGATGGGCGAGCGCGTCATGGGGCAGCGCCTGCCGAAGGTCAAAGTGATCGACATGCGCAACGAACTGCACGAAGGCAACCGCTCGATGTTTTCCAAGGCATTAAAAAAGGGCATCGAGGCGCGATTGGAAAAAGGGGAGCAGATCATCCTCTTTTTAAACCGCCGCGGGTTTGCGACGTTTGTGCTTTGCCGATCCTGCGGATATGTCGCCCGCTGCCGGGAGTGCGAGATTCCGCTCACCTACCACAAAGCGCGCGGGCTGGAGCAGCTGCGCTGCCACTATTGCGGCTATGCGGAGCGGATGGCGGAGACCTGCCCGGACTGCAAAGGCGATCACGTCCGCCACTTCGGCACCGGCACGCAGCGCGTCGAAGAGGAGCTCCACCGCGTGTTCCCGGAGGCGAAGGTGATCCGGATGGATGTGGACACAACGTCCGGTAAAGGGTCGCACGCCGAGCTTTTGCAGCGCTTCCGCAACAAGGAGGCGCAGATTCTGCTCGGCACGCAGATGATCGCCAAAGGGCTCGATTTTCCAAACGTCACCCTGGTCGGCGTCATCTCGGCCGACACGTCGCTGTTCGTTCCCGATTTCCGGGCGGCGGAGCGCACCTTCCAGCTGTTGACACAGGTGGCCGGGCGCGCCGGGCGGCACCAGCTGCCGGGCGAAGTGGTCGTGCAGTCCTACAATCCGCAGCATTACGCCGTGCAGTTTGCGAAGCGGCAGGAGTATGAGGAATTTTTCCAGCATGAGATTCGCGTTCGCTATGGCGTGCACAATCCGCCGTTTCGCGAGCTGACCGCGTTCACGTCGGTCAACACCGATGAAGACGGGGCGCTGCTGATCGCCCGCAAGCTCGAAGACCGCCTGCGCGCGCAGTTTCACGGGCGGGACGACATCATCATTCTCGGCACTTCGCCCGCGCCGCTTTCCCGTCTGCAAGGGAAATACCGCTTCAACGTGGTGCTCAAATACGTCCGCTTCAAACAGGTCGGCGACACGATTCGCGCCGTCTATCTGGAGGCGGCGCAGGAAGCGCAAAAAGCGGGGGGTTATCTGTCGATCGACGTCAATGCACAAATGATCCTGTAGGGGAAAATCTTCCCTTTCGAAACGCGGGTTGGTTTGGTAAGATGAAAGATGGTGCTTTTTCGTTTTCTGGAAGCATTGGAAGCGCAGTCAGGAGGTAACCATCAGATGGCAATCAAAATCATCCGCAAGGAAGGAGACCCGGTGTTGCGCCAGGTCGCCAAACCGGTCGCGGAAGTGACTTCACATATACAAAAACTGCTGACCGACCTCGCCGACACGATGTACGACGCCGGCAACGGGATCGGGCTCGCCGCAACGCAGATCGGCATTTTGAAGCGTTGCATCGTCGTCGATGTCGGGGACGGGCTGATCGAACTGGTCAATCCGGAAGTCGTCACCGCAGAAGGTGAGCAGGTCGGCCCCGAAGGCTGCCTGTCGATGCCGGGCAAGTCGGGCGAAGTGCTGCGCGCGTACCGCGTCGTCGTCAAAGGGCTGAACCGCGAAGGGGAAGCGATCACCATCACAGGCGAAGGCATGCTGGCCCGCTGCCTGTTGCATGAGATCGACCACCTCGACGGCATTTTGTTCACCGACCGTCTGGTGCCGGAGGGCACCGCAAACAAGACGGCCGGGAAAAAACGTTAAGGGCAGGTGATTGCAGATGCGTATTTTGTTCATGGGAACACCCGATTTTGCCGTGCCGTGCCTCGACGCACTGATCGAAAACGGCTATGAGGTCGCGGCGGTCGTCACCCAGCCGGACCGCCCGAAAGGCCGCAAAGGCGAAATGACGCCGCCGCCGGTGAAAGTGGCGGCACTGCGCCACAACCTGCCGGTGCTGCAGCCGGAGAAAGTCCGCGTGGAAGAAGCGCTGCAGGAGCTGGAAGCAATCGGTGTCGATCTGCTCGTCACCGCCGCGTACGGGCAGATTCTGCCCAAGCGCCTCTTGGACATGCCGCGCCTTGGCTGCGTCAACGTCCATGCGTCGCTGTTGCCGCGCTGGCGGGGCGGCGCGCCGATTCACCGCGCCATTCTCGAAGGCGATGCCAACTCCGGCGTGACGATCATGCGCATGGTGCAGGCGCTCGACGCCGGGGACATGATCTCGCAAGTCGTCGTGCCGATCGCCGAAGCGGACACCGTATCCTCCCTGCATGACAAACTGGCGGCGGCAGGCTCGAAGCTGCTGATCGAAACCCTGCCGTCGATCGAAAACGGCACGCACACCGAAACACCGCAAGATGAGAGCCTGGTGACCTATTCGCCGAACCTGTCGCGCGACGACGAACGCATCGACTGGAGCCGCGACGCCCGCACCCTTTACAATCAGGTGCGCGGACTCAACGCCTGGCCGGTCGCCTTTACGACCTACTCTCATAAAGTGATGAAGATATGGCAAGCTAGGATAGAAGAGGAAACGAGCGCTCCGCATGCCGAGCCGGGCACCGTCGTCAAAACGACCGATGACAGCATCATCGTGCAGTGTGGCCAAGGCACGCTGGCGCTCCTTGAAATTCAGCCTGCGGGCAAGCGCCGCATGCTCGTCAGCGAGTATCTGCGCGGCGTGCAGCCGGCCCCGGGCAGCAAGTTTGGAGATCGGGAGGAGTAAGCGCATTGGTTCAGACAGCAAGAGACACCGCTTTGGACGTACTGCTTGCCATCGAAGAGAGAGGCGCCTACAGCAACCTGGCGCTGACCAACGCGTTGCGCAAAACACGGCTCAGCCCCCGCGATGTGGCGCTGACCACGGAACTGGTGTATGGCACGGTCGGGCGGATGAACACGCTCGACTATTACTTGACCCCGGCACTCAAGACTCCGCTGCATAAACTGGAGCCTTGGGTGCGCAATCTGCTGCGCCTGACCGTCTACCAGCTGTTTTATCTGGAACGGATTCCGCCTTTTGCGGCGATCAACGAAGCGGTGGAGATCGCCAAGCGCCGCGGCCGCAAAGCGAGCGGCTTCGTCAACGGCGTGCTGCGCGGCACTTTGCGCAACAAAGACGCGATCAAACTCCCCTCGAAGGAGAAACATTGGACGCGGCACACGGCGCTGCTGCACTCCCACCCGGAGTGGATGGTGCAGATCTGGGCGGACGCGTTCGGGCGCGAGACGGCCGAGCAGCTCTGTGCCGCGAACAATGACCGTCCGGCGCTGACGCTGCGCGTCAATTCGAACCGCGCCACCCGTGACGAACTGCTCGAAGAGCTGGCCGAACAGGGCATCGGCGCCCACCCCTCGCTCGTTTCGCCATTCGGGATCATCCTGCACGAAGGGCTGGACGTGACCCGGCTGCCCGCTTTTCAAGAAGGGCGCTGCACCGTACAGGATGAAAGCTCGATGCTCGTCGCGCAGGCGCTCGACCCGCAGGCCGGGGAGCGCGTCCTCGACTGTTGTGCGGCACCAGGCGGCAAGACGACACATCTCGCCGAGCTGATGGGCGACGATGGCGAAGTGGTCGCCGTCGATGTGCACGAGCATAAGATCGAACTGATCGAAAACGTGGCGGGCCGCCTCGGCCTGCAATCGATCAGCACCCGGGCCGGCGACATTCGCCGGGTGATCGCCGACGCCGGCACGTTCGACCGCATCTTGCTGGACGCGCCGTGCAGCGGGCTTGGCGTGATCAAGCGCAAGCCCGATCTGAAATGGCGCAAAGTTCAAGGCGACATCACAGAGATCGCCGAGTTGCAGCGCGATCTGCTGAACACGGTCGCCCAGGCGCTGCGACCGGGCGGTGTGCTCGTCTATTCTACCTGCACGGTGATGCCGGAAGAAAACATAGACGTGGTGCGCGCTTTTTTGGCCGAGCATCCCGATTTCGAACCCGACCTCATCGCACCGTTCCTGATGGAAGCGGTGCACGGGGCGATTCAAGACGACTGCGCGGTGCAGCTCATGCCGCAGCAGTTTGACAGCGATGGATTCTTCATCGCACGCTTACGTCGAAAGCAGGTGACCTAACATGGAAACGATCCCCATGATCAACGAACAACAGAACCTTTCAGATGCCGGGCAAAAAATGCATCTGCTCAACCTCGAACTTGAAGACTTGGAAAAATGGGTGCAGAGCATCGGGCAGCCGAAGTTTCGCGGCAAGCAGATCTACCAGTGGCTGTACGTCGAACGCGTGACCGAATTTGACGCGATGACCAACCTGCCGCAAAAGCTGCGCGATCAGCTGAAGGAGACGGCGGTGATCTACACGATGCGCGAAGTGACGCGCCAAGTGTCGACCGACGGCACGATCAAGTGGCTGTGGGAGCTGTACGACGGCTCGACGATCGAGACGGTGCTGATGCGCCATGACTATGGCAACTCGGTATGCGTCTCTTCGCAGGTCGGCTGCCGGATGGGCTGCACGTTTTGCGCCTCCACGCTCGGCGGGCTGGTGCGCAACCTGACCGGCGGCGAAGTGGTGGAGCAACTGCTCAACGTCCAGCGCTTTCTGGACGAAGAAGAAGAGCGCGTTTCGTCGGTCGTACTGATGGGCTCGGGCGAGCCGATGGAGAACTACGATGAGGTGATGAAGTTCGTCGACATCATCAACGACCAGAACGGCTTGAAGATCGGCGCGCGCCACATCACGATCTCCACGTCCGGCCTGGTGCCGGCGATCCGCCGTCTGGCCGATGAAAAGCGCCAGATCACGATGGCGATCTCGCTGCATGCGACGCGCGATGATATCCGCTCGGCGCTGATGCCGATCAACCGCCGCTGGGGCATCGACGAACTGCTCGAAACCTGCCGCTACTACATCCGTCAGACCGGGCGCCGCATTTCCTTCGAGTACGCGCTGGTCGGTGGGCAGAACGACGATTTGGCGCACGCGCGCGAGCTGGCCGGACTGCTGACGAACATCGACTGCCACGTCAACTTGATTCCGGTCAACTACGTGCCGGAGCGCAACTATACGCGGACCCCGAAAGATCAGATTCGGGCGTTTGTGAACGAACTGAACCGCCTGGGAGTCAACGCGACGGTCAGACGGGAAAAAGGACACGACATCGCGGCTGCCTGTGGACAGCTGCGTGCCGAGCAGGGGAGAAGCTGAGGTGATGGAGATGCTTTATGCGGCGAGAACCCATATCGGACTCGTCCGTCAGCTCAATGAAGACTGCTATGCGGTCGCCGCCGATCTGACGCCGTTTGGCGTCGCGGTGTTAGCGGACGGAATGGGCGGCCACCTTGCGGGTGAGGTGGCGAGTTCTCTGGCGATTGAAACGCTGTTAACCCATATCAAAGAAGCGCCGCAAGACCCGGAGTCTTATGACGCTTCCGATCTGTTGATCGACGCGATGCAGCATGCCAACCGCGCCGTCCATGAACATGCGGCGACGTCCAAGGACTTCAGTGGCATGGGCACGACGCTGGTGGCGGCGCTGGTCAGCCCCGGTGAGATCTTTCTCGGCCATATCGGGGACAGCCGCGCCTACCTCTGGCAGGCGGGCGAACTGATCCAACTGACGGACGACCACACGCTGGTCTATGAACTTTACAAAAACGGACAAATCACGGAGGAAGAGGCGAACGTGCATCCGCAGCGCAACATCGTGCTGCGCGCGGTCGGCACCGATGAGTCGGTGCAGGCGGACCTCTACCACCGCACTTGGGCTGCAGGCGATATTCTCTTGCTTTGCTCCGACGGTCTGACCGACATGGTGAACCGGGAGGCGATGGTGGAGGTCATGGCGGGCGACTCGGCTTTGGAGACGAAGGTCGACGCGTTGATCAATGGAGCGCTGGCAGCAGGCGGTCACGACAACATCACCGTGGTGGCCGTACTAAATCTGTCGGGGCGAGGTGACGTACTTTGATCGGACGAAAGCTTGGCGATCGTTACGAAGTGATCGAACGAATTGGCGGCGGAGGCATGGCAGTCGTCTATCGGGCGCTGGATACTCTGCTCAACCGCTTTGTCTCGATCAAAGTTCTGCATGCGCAGTTCTCCACCGATGAAGAATTTGTCCGCCGTTTCCGCCGTGAAGCGCAAGCGGCCGCTTCGCTGTCCCACCCTAACGTCGTCAACATTTACGATGTGGGGATGGAGGGCGACGAGTATTACATCGTCATGGAATTTGTCGACGGCCTGACGCTCAAAGAAGTGATTCAGGACCGCGCACCCTTGCCGGTGCAGGAAGCGATCGACATCTGCAAACAGATTTGCTCCGCACTCGGCCACGCGCACGAAAACAACATCGTCCACCGCGACATCAAGCCGCACAACATCCTGATCGGCAAAGACGGCCGGGTGAAAGTGACCGATTTTGGCATCGCGCGGGCGATCACCTCGAACACGATCACCCAGGACGGCTCTGTGCTCGGCTCTGTGCATTACTTTTCGCCGGAGCAGGCCCGCGGCGGCATCACCGACGTCAAATCGGACATCTATTCGCTTGGCGTGGTGCTCTATGAGATGCTGACCGGCGAGCTGCCGTTCTCCGGCGAGACGCCGATTTCGGTCGCGCTCAAACATTTGCAGGACCACTTCGTCGAGCCGCGCCAGATCAACCCCTCACTTCCGCAGTCGGTGGAGAACATCATCCTCAAGTCGCTGGCCAAAGACCCGGGTGTGCGCTACCAGAGCGCACGCGAGATGGCGCGCGATCTGGAGAAGGCACTGCTCTATCCGAACGTGCCGAAGTTCACTCCGCCCCTGTTTGACGAGCAGAGCACGATCCAAATGCCGGCTGTCGGCCTGCGCAGCGCGAAACCTGCGACCGCCGGGTCGACGCAGCCGCCTGCCGAACCGGTCCAGTCGGCTGAGGGGAACAAGCCTGCCGCTGTGGAAGAAGAGGCAGGCGGCAAAAAGAAAAAGAACTTCTGGCGTCCGGTGATCTGGCTGTTTGCGATCTTCCTGTTGCTTGGCGTCGGCGCGGTCACCGCGTACACGCTCGTCACCAATTACATGGGCGAAAAAGATGTCACGATGCCCGACGTCGTCGGCAAGACGTACGACGTGGCGGTCAAAGAGCTGCTTAACGCAGGCCTTGACATCAACAACATCAACAAAGAAGAAGAGTACAGCGACAAGGAGCCGGCCGGCACGGTCATTCGCCAGGACCAGTACGGCGGCAAAACGATCAAAGCCAACCGCGAAGTGACATTGACCGTCTCCCGCGGTCAGGAAAAGATGGAGATGCCGGTCGTCACCGAGCTCAGCCGTGACAAGGCGCTCGAGAAGCTGAAACAGGAAGGTGTCAGCGCGGAAAACGTGTCGTTCGAAGAGCGCGAGGACGCGAACGCAGCGGCCGGTACGGTGCTGTCGCAAAATCCGGCTTCCGGCGTGACGATCGACAAGGTGACGCGGATCGTGTTGACCGTCGCCAAAGCGATTGAAAAAGCGAGCGTGCCGCAGTTGAGCGGGCTGACCGTTCAGGATGCGACCGCCCGCTTGACCGGAGCCGGCTTTAAAGTCGGCGAAGTGATCTCCCAGTACTCCGACAAGGTTCCGTCCGGGAAAGTGATCGGCACCTCGCCGTCCTACACGCCGGGCACGGAGCTGAACAAAGGCGAAACGATTTCGCTCGTCGTCTCCCAAGGCACGAAAGAAGAGCCGAAGAAGAAGACGTATGACGTGCAGGTTCCGGTGGGGGAAGGCGAGAAAAAGCGCGTCAAGATCGTGAAAAATGATGCGCAGTCCAACGCTGTCGTCGTCGATGAGACGATCGAAGCCACGAAAACCTACCATGTGGAAGTGATCGTCAAGCCGGGCGAGATCGCTTCGATCAAAGTCTATATCGACGGCAAGGAAGAGAAGACGATACCTATTCAGTACGAAGACTAAGCACATGACTTCCTGAGAGTACGGAGGCAACACATGCCAGAAGGGCTCATTACCAAAGCAATCGCCGGATTTTACTATGTACAAGACGGAGACGTCGTGCGCCAATGCCGGGCGCGCGGCGTTTTCAAGAAGCAAGGCATCACCCCTTTGGTGGGCGACCGTGTGGTCTATACGCCCATCGGCGGGCAGGAAGGCGTCGTCGAAGAGCTCCTGCCCCGCAATAACGAGCTGGTGCGCCCGCCGCTCGCCAACATCGACCAGTGCGTGCTGACGTTTTCGGTCAAGGAGCCGGATTTCAATCCCAAGCTGCTCGACCGGATGCTGGTGCAGGTGGAGCGGGAAAGTCTGCCCGCCGTGATCGTGTTGACCAAAGTCGACCTGCTGGCCGACCAGGCAGCGGCGGAGCGCTTTTTGCACCCGTACCGCGACATGGGCTATCAAGGGGTCGCCGTCTCGACCAAGTCGGGTGCGGGCGTGGAGCAGGCGCGCGCCCTTTTGTCCGGCAAGCTGTCCGGTCTGTCCGGCAACTCCGGCGTCGGCAAATCGACGCTGCTCAACACTTTGTCGCCGGGGCTGAACCTGTCGATCGGCGAGATTTCGCAAAAGCTCGGCCGCGGGAAGCATACGACCCGCCACTCCGAGATCTTCCGGATTTTTGATGATACGTTTGTGATCGATACGCCAGGGTTTGCCACGCTGGAGTTCGCCGGCATGGAACCGCCGGTTTTGGCGCAGTGTTTCCGCGACGTCTGGGACTTGTCTCATGACTGCAAATACCGCGGCTGTCTGCACGAAGGTGAAGACGGCTGTGCGGTGCGCGCCGGAGCGGAGACGGGCAAGATGAACGGGGGCCGCTATGCGCACTACCTGGAGTTTTTGGGAGAGCTAAAGGAAGCGAAAGAACGGAGGTACTGACGTGTTGGAGATTAAAGTGGCGCCGTCGATTCTCTCCGCCGACTTTTCGAAGCTCGGCGAGGACATTCGCTCGGTGGAAGAAGTGGGAGCGGACCTGATACATGTCGACGTGATGGATGGGCATTTTGTGCCGAACATCACGATCGGCCCGCTGGTGGTGGAAGCGATCAAGCCGCATACGAAACTGCCGCTCGATGTGCACTTGATGATTGAGAACCCCGATCTGTATGTGCCGAGCTTCGTCAAGGCGGGTGCCGACATCATCTCGGTGCACGTGGAAGCGACCCGGCATCTGCACCGTTCGCTGCAGCTGATCCGCTCGCTGGGCGCAAAAGCATCGGTGGCGCTCAACCCGCACACGCCGGTCTCGATGATCGAGCATGTGCTGACCGATCTGGACATGGTACTGTTGATGACCGTCAATCCGGGTTTTGGCGGACAAAAGTTCATTCCGAATGTTCTGACAAAGATTAGTGAGTTGCGTCGCAAGCTCGATGCGATGGACCTGCATCATGTCGAGATCGAAGTCGACGGCGGCGTCAACGCCGAAACATCGCGTCTGGTGCGGGAAGCGGGGGCGAATGTCCTCGTGGCCGGCAATGCGGTCTACAACGCCCCGAACCGCGGGGAAGCGATCCGCCAAATCCGCGGGTAGCCCTGACAAACGATAAGAAATATTACGCCCGTCCTCACGTCTAAAGCCATCGGCACGGCATAGGATGTACTATCGGGAGGGCGGTGGAACGGTCACTCCCATGCGTGTAACGACATGCGGGGGTGGCCGTTTTTCGTTGCACAAAAAGAACTTATAGGAATATATATAATACCGTACCGCCACAGCGTGGGCAGACGTCCATGTGGGCGAGGAGAGGGTGGCACAACGGTGATCGGATACCGCAGGCGCAATCTAAAAATGGGGGCGAAACGAATCGCGGGCATCACGGTGGCATCGGCCGGTCTGTACCTGACCGCGCGCTTCCTCCCGCCTGAGATGTGGGTATCCCTGATGGGTCTCTTCATGATCTGGATCGGGTGGATCCTTTTCAAGAATTGAATCTACTACAAGCAAGGGGGGGTCACTTTGCGCTTTTACACGATAAAGTTGCCTCGTTTCCTCGGCGGAATCGTTAAAGCGATGTTGAATGCGATTCAGAAAGAAAAATAAAAATAAAAAAGCACCCCGAGAGGTGCTTTTTTATTTGCACAGAAAACGCAGGAATTAGATCGCGCGCTTTACTTTGCCAGCCTTCAGGCAGCGGGTGCAAACATTGATACGCTTTACAGAACCGTTTACGTTCGCACGAACTTTTTGAATGTTCGGGAGCCAACGGCGTTTGGTCAGGATATGGGAGTGAGAAACTTGGTTCCCGGTCTTCGGGTCTTTCCCACAGATTTCGCAACGTTTTGCCACGAGCGTGCACCTCCTTAACAACATAGTCCCGAGACACATCGCAGCTAGAATAGAGCGATAGGTCGCAAATACTCAATCATCTTATCATACGGTTGTCCAACTTTGCAAGTGTCTAAGCGTCACTTGTCCCGACTTTTCTGCCGGGGCATTTTTGGGGGCAAATCCGGTTGGTGCAGCGGGAGCTGGATGGGGGCGTGCACCATCGGGTGCAGAGTTTGCAAAATTGTGCAATCTCGGCTTTCTCTTTTTATCCCTCAGTTTACTTTACGTGCCAAGGTGTAGTAAACTGTTGGTGCTACGTTCGAGAATTACAGGGGGTGTGTGTCATCATGCCAAAAGACATTCGCAACGAACTTGGAACGATTACCTTCGATGAGAACGTGATTGCCACGGTAGCAGGTTATTCCGCACTGGATTGCTACGGCCTTGTAGGCATGGCGTCCCGCAAACAGGTCAAGGACAGCATCAGCGAACTGCTCGGTCGTGAAAACATGACCCGCGGTGTGGATGTGCGCATACAGGATGGCGATGTGGTCGTCGATATGTATATTATCGTAAGCTACGGCACAAGAATTTCGGAAGTCGCACATAATGTAATGGACAAGGTGAAATACACCCTGGAACACAATCTGGGACTGAAAGTAGAAAAGGTCAATGTGATCGTCCAAGGCGTTCGCGTGACCGGGGAGAGGTAAAAGGAGGTTTCCATTTACATGATGCAGGTCTTAAACGGATCTTTGTTCGTGCAAATGGTCTTGCAAGGACATGCGAGCCTGGAACAAAACAAGGACCGGGTGAATGCCCTGAATGTATTCCCGGTGCCGGACGGCGACACGGGGACCAACATGAGCCTGTCGATGACATCTGGCGTCAATGAGCTCAAACGATACATAAACGAACCGCTGCACCGCGCTGCGGAAGCGGTTTCAACAGGGCTGCTGATGGGGGCCCGCGGCAACTCGGGCGTCATTTTGTCGCAGCTGTTCCGCGGCTTTGCCAAAGGCGTCGCGAAAAAGACAGAAGCCGATGTGAAGACGTTTGCCGACGCTTTCCAAAACGGCGTGACCACCGCGTATTCGGCGGTCGTCAAGCCGGTCGAAGGCACGATCCTCACCGTTTCGAAAGACGCGGCTGCGGCTGCGCAGACGGCGGCGAAGGACAAGAACGCCACCATTCAGTCGGTGATGGAAGCGGTGCTTAACGAAGCGGAGCGCTCCCTCGAGCGCACGCCGGAACTGCTTCCGGTGCTCCGTCAGGCCGGTGTCGTCGATTCCGGCGGACAAGGCCTGGTCTACATCTACAAGGGCTGGCTGGCAGCGATCAAAGGCGAAAGCGTTTCGGTCGACACCTCGGCTGTCGGCGCGGCACCCGCCAAAGTGTTGACGCCGGCAGCTGCACACGGCGACGGGGAAACTGAATATGGATATTGTACGGAATTTATCATCCGTCTGCCGGAAGCGTCCGACGATGAGAAAGCGACCGAGGTGGCGGTGCGCGACGCGCTGATGCCGCTTGGCGATTCGCTGCTCGTCGTGGCGGCTGATGACATCGTCAAGATCCACATCCACGCGCTCGCACCGGGCAACGTCCTGAACAAAGCGCAGGAGTTTGGCGAACTGACCCGCATCAAGATCGACAACATGACCGAGCAGCATCACGACTTGCAGTCGATGGATTCCGGCGCTGTCGCAGCTGCGGAGTCGGAAGGCCCGAAGAAGCCCTATGCGATCGTCACCGTCACGGTAGGCGTTGGCTTGACCGAAGTGTTCAAGTCGCTGGGCGCAGAAGGCATCATCGAAGGCGGCCAGACGATGAACCCGAGCACCGAAGACATTGTCAACTCGGTGAAAGCGCTTCATGCTGAGCATGTGTTCATCCTGCCGAACAACTCCAACATCATCATGGCGGCGGAGCAGGCGAAGACTGTGCTTGGCGACACCGTGACGGTGATCCCGACCAAAACGATTCCGCAAGGGATCGCGGCGGCGATCTCCTTCGATGCGGCTGCAGCCCTCGAAGAGAACGTCGAAAGCATGAGCGGCGGCATTTCCCGCGTCAAATCGGGTCAGATCACCCAAGCGGTGCGCGACTCCAACTTCCAGGACCTTGAGATCAGCGAAGGCGATTTCATGGGCATGCAAGAAGGCAAAGTCGTAACGCTTGGAAAAGAATTGGATTTGACGGCAGTCTCGTTGCTTGAGAAAATGATAGATGACGAGAGTGAAGTGGTCACCGTGTTCTACGGTGAGGACGTGACCGCAGAGCAGGCAGCGAAGCTGCTCGAAGAGGCACAGAATCAATTTGACCACTGTGAGTTTGAACTGCACTATGGCGGTCAGCCGCTGTACTCCTACATTTTCTCGGTGGAGTAGAGCATCGGCCGCGTAAGCCCAGAACGAATCCGTCCTGTCGTACTTTCGGCAGGACGTTTTTATACGGGCAGGGAGGAGAGAGTTCGATGTCTTCTTTTCGCCATTCGTTTGACATCATCGGGCCGGTGATGATCGGACCGTCCAGCTCGCACACCGCCGGTGCTGCGAGGCTGGGCCGCAGTGCCCGCGGGATCTTCGGGGAACAGCCCGCACGGGCGGAGATCACTTTGTACGGCTCGTTTGCCAAGACTTACAAAGGCCACGGCACCGATGTTGCGCTGGTCGCCGGGCTGCTCGATTTTGAAACGCACGACCCGCGCATCCCGCGCTCGCTGCACATCGCGGCGGCGGCGGGCATGGAGGTCGTGTTTATCATGGGCAAGCCAAACGCTGACCTTCATCCGAACACGGTGCGCATCAAGCTGACCAAAGGCGAGCGGGCGCTGGAGATGATGGGGTGCTCGATCGGCGGCGGCGCGATCGAGATCTTGGAGATCAATCAATTCACAGTCAAAATCACCGCCGCCTATCCGACGCTGGTCATCCCGCATACGGATCAGTTTGGCGTCGTGGCGGCCGTCACCGCGATTTTGTCCACTTATCGGCTGAACATCTCGGCGATGGAAGTCGCCCGCCGCGGGCGCGGCCGGGATGCGCTGATGGTGATCGGCACCGATGAACGGCCGAGCCCGGACGCTGTGGCAGAGATTAAAGCATTGGAAGCGGTGCAAGATGTGGCGATCATCAACCCTTCCTAGGAGGAGTGCATCGTGAGATTTAAGAATCTGGCCGAGCTCGTCGAGCTGGCCGAACAGGAAAACAAGCCAATCTACGAGATCATGATCGAAGAGCATGTCAATGAGACGGGCGACACGCGGGAGCAGATCATTGCGCAGATGACAGAATCCTTTGACGTGATGATGGCATCTGTCGAGCGCGGCTTGAAAGAAGACATCAAGTCGTTCTCCGGTCTGACCGGCGGCGATGCGAAACGCGTCTATGAATATGCGCAGCAAGGCAAGACGCTGCTCGGCAAACAGGCGACCGAAGCGATGGCGATGGCGCTTTCCACGTCGGAAGTCAACGCGGCGATGGGCCTTGTGGTCGCAACCCCGACCGCCGGCTCCTGCGGCATCCTGCCGGGCGTCTTGTCTTCTCTGCGCGGCTCCTTGGGCTTGGAAAAAGAGCAGTTGGTGCTCGGCATGTTCACAGCCGCTGCGGTCGGTTATGTCGTCGCCAACAATGCGTCGATCTCCGGGGCTGGCGGCGGCTGCCAGGCGGAAGTCGGTTCAGCGACGGCGATGGCGGCAGCTGCTGCTGTAGAGCTGGCGGGCGGATCGCCGTCCCAAGCGACACAGTCGGCCGGTCTGGCGCTGAAAAACGTGCTCGGTCTCGTCTGCGATCCGGTCGCAGGTCTGGTCGAGATCCCTTGCATCATTCGAAATGGGTTTGGTTCAGTCTTGGCGCTGGCAGGCGCCGATATGGCACTGGCAGGCGTGAAGAGCGTGATCCCGCCGGATGAAGTGATCTTGGCGATGTACAACATCGGCAAGACGATGCCGGTCGAATTGCGCGAGACGGCGATGGGCGGCTTGGCCGACACGCCGACGGCGCGCAAGCTCGAACGGCAGATTTACGGAAATGAGTTGAACGAAGCGTGACCCTCGCCACTGCGCCGGTCAGCGTTTTGCCAGGTGTAGGCCCCCAGCGACTGCGGACGCTGGGGCTTCTTGGCATTTTCACCCTGCTCGATCTGATCACCTACTACCCATTTCGCTATGAAGACCGCAACGCCCAGCCCGGACGGGAGCTGGAACATGGAGCCCGCGTGACGGTGCGCGTCACCATCGACGGCGCGGCCGGAGTCAAATACCGGGGCAAGCGCGCCTCGACGACGATCTCGCCGGTGGTGACGGAAGACTTCCGCCGCCTGCACGCCGTCTGGTTCAACCAGCCCTACGTCAAAGACCAGCTCAAGCCGGGACGCAAGATGACGATCACCGGCAAATACGATGCCAACCGCCGCTCGATCACCGTCACCACCCACGATTTTGCCGTCGCCGGGGAGACGGTGCACAGCAACCGCATCGTGCCTGTCTACAATGTGAAAACGGACATCACGCCGAAGATTCTGCGCAACCTGATCGCGCAGGCGGTGAAGACGTACAGCGCCGACATTCCGGAACTGCTGCCGCTGGCCCTGCGCCAAAAATACCGCCTGATCGACCGCATCGAAGCGATCCATGAAATCCATTTCCCGCAAAACAGCGACACGCTGCATCAGGCGCGCCGCCGGCTGATCTTTGAAGAGTTTTTCCTCTTCCAGCTCAAGTTGCAGGCGTTTCGCTGGATCCACCGCCATGAGCAGCCCGGCGTGGCGCATACGGCACCGGACGATGCTGTCGCGAAATTTGTGCAAGGGCTGCCCTTTGCGATGACCGGGGCTCAAACGCGCGTCGCCGGGGAAATCCTGCGCGACATGCAAAGCAAAATGCCGATGAACCGCCTCGTGCAAGGGGACGTTGGCTCCGGGAAGACGATCCTCGCCTTTCTGGCCGCCTATGTCGCGGTCCTGTCGGGGAATCAGGGTGCGATTCTCGTGCCGACAGAAATCCTCGCGGAACAGCATTTCCGCTCGGCTGTCGAGCTGCTGGAACCGCTCGGCGTGAAAAGCGTCCTGCTCGTCGGGTCGCAAAAGGAAAAAGAGCGCCGCGAAGTGCTCGCTGAGATCGAAAGCGGCGATGCACAGGTGATCATCGGCACGCATGCCCTGCTCGAAGAAGGAGTGCGCTTCCGCTCGCTGTCTGTCGTCGTCACCGACGAACAGCACCGCTTTGGCGTTGAGCAGCGCTCGATCTTCCGGCAAAAAGGCCACGCGCCAGACGTCCTGTTCATGTCGGCGACCCCGATCCCGCGCACGCTCGCCATGTCCGTCTTTGGCGACTTGGACGTGTCGCTGGTCGACGAGCTGCCGGCCGGTCGCAAACCGATCCAGACCTTTTGGATCACGCCGGACAAAGAGGAGCGCTCCTTGCGCTTTATCCGCAGCGAACTGGCCAAAGGACGCCAGGCGTACATCGTCTGTCCGCTGGTCGAAGAGTCGGAAAAGGTGGAAGGCGTCGTTAACGCCACCGACCTCTACGCGATGCTCAAGGACTGGTTTGCCGGCTTTGAAGTCGGCTTGATGCACGGCAAGCTGCGACCGGCGGAAAAAGAAGATGTGATGCGCCGCTTCGTCAACAACGAAACACAGGTGCTCGTCTCCACCACAGTCATCGAAGTCGGTGTTAACGTGCCGAACGCCACGGTGATGATGGTCTACAACGCCGAGCGCTTCGGGCTCGCCCAGCTGCACCAGCTGCGCGGCCGCGTCGGCCGGGGCGAGCACGCCTCCTCCTGCATCCTGATGTCCAAGCCGGATACAGAGGCGGGCGAAGAGCGGATGAAGGCGATGGTCGCCACGCAAAACGGCTTTCTTCTCGCCGAAAAAGACTTGGAGCTGCGCGGCCCGGGCGAATTTTTTGGCGTCCGGCAAAGCGGGATTCCCGACTTTAAGATCGGCGATCTGCTGCAGGATGCCAAAATCATGCAGGTTGCCCGCGACGAAGTGCAGACCTGCATTCGCACGCCCGATTTCTGGACCCTGCCCAGCTTCGCGCAGCTGGTCGACTTTCTCAAACAGGAGAAAGTCCTGCTTCAGCGCGCCGGCGATTAGCAGGATAAAATCGGCGGGTCCCGCTCATCCTAACTCCTGAAAGGGAGTGACCTCCATGAGCAAAAAGAAAACCGCCTGCGTGCTGGGCAGCCAGCAGGCGATGCAGGTGTTCAAGTATGAAATCGCCCGCGAGATCGGGCTTGGCACGTCCCATTACGAAAAAGTGCCCAGACGCCTGAAGGACGAAGTGATCACCGACGCCATTTCCAAGCGCATGATTGAGCTGGCCGATACCCAGATTCGCAAATGAGACGATCCGCTGCCGGATCGTCTTTTTCTCGGGCGGCACTTACATCCTGTGGGAAATTCCTATATCATTGAACATATGGGAAAAAATCAAAGCAAGAAATTCTCGCTTGCTTCGTATGATAAAGGAAACGGTCATCAGAAGGGTAAGGGTGTTTGGCGATGAACAGTATCTCTGGGCAGATTGAGACACTAAGGCAAAAGCTGCTCGAAACGGTAGACAGTTACCGGGGTGACTTTCTGCATCCGAATGTGCTGCGCATCAGCCAGGAACTCGATTCGCTGATCGTACACGTGCAGCGCAGGAACCAGCAGCAGGCCCAGTCGCCCGATGCCTGTCGGGAGTCGGGACAGGCGGGGCTGTAATCCTGTTGCAATGGCTTGACGCTTAGGAGGTGGAGCAGATGGCAACACCAATCTTGGGGACGGCGCGGGCGACAGTGAACCAGATGCGCACGTTTTTACGCCGCGTAAATTCGGATGCACCCGACTATTCTCAGCTCTATCTCGACATCGGGACCCGCTATAGGGTTCGCGGTGATCTTGCGTTTGCCCAGTCGATTCATGAGACGGGGTATTGGCAGTTCCGGGGGACGGTGCGCCCTTATCAGAACAATTTTTCCGGTCTGGGCACGGTGAACCCGGATGTGCAGGGCGCTACGTTTGCCACGCCTGCGCTGGGCATCGAAGCGCAGATTCAGCATCTCTACGGCTATGCGACGCGGGCGCCGCTGCCCGCCGGCGTGAAAGTGGTCGATCCGCGGTTTGCGATCCTCGAGCGCGCCGGCCTGCGCGGCGTGGCGCCGACCTGGGAGCAGTTGAACGGCAGATGGGCTGTGCCCGGCATCAATTACGGGCAGTCGATCGTGGAACTCTGGCAGCAGATCCTGCAGATGCAGGCGCCAGGACCCTTGCCGACGCCGTCCGCGCCGCCGCAGCCGGACGACATTTTTATCGATCTCGACGAAGCGCTGTGGGCGGAACCGTTCATTCGCCAAGCGGCGGAGCTCGGTCTGATTCAAGGCTATGAAGACCGTTCATTTCGTCCGAATCGGGAACTGACCCGCGCCGAACTGGCCGTGATTTTGACTCAATTACGAGAAAAGCTGAGGGGCTAATCCCTCAGCTTTTTTGTGTCTCAGCGTTTGTGCTTGTCTTTTGGCGGCATCAAGACCATGATTAAAAATTGGAACAAAATGATTCCGACAAAAATCAGAGAAGCGAAAATGGCCACCTGTGCCGGGGTAAATTCAATTTCCATTCCGCTCACCTCCCGCGTCTTCAACGCTCAGATTTGACTGATTTCGTTGATCGCTTCCTGCACCTGCAAGCCGATCTTCAGCTTGTCCTGCGACGCAGGAGCTTCGGCGCCTTGCTCGACCATGTAGCCGATCTTTTGCAGTTCCTTCCGGTAGACGGTGAGGATATCCTGCAAACGGAGGCCGATGCGCCGCTGTTCAGATGAGCCGTTCAAAAGCTGGTTGGTCATGCCTTCTAACTGAGAGCCGGCGAGGCGCATCTGGTGCAGCGACTGTTCGATTTGATGTAAGGGGACAGTCACGGTCATGTTCATAGTTCGTCACTCCTCACGTCTAGGATGCCGCCGAAGCCGCCGCAGAATGTCTGGAAAAAAGAAAAACCCGCGTCCGGGTATACGCGGGTTTCCGCTCGCCGTTTGCACGGCAAGCACTGGGAGAGGAGAAACCGGAGGAAGAGCTTATGGGGAAACCTAAGTCTTCTCCGCGGTTGCCTGCAACAGCTCTCGCCGTTGCTAGTTGTTATGGTTGCCGCCCGGGCGGCAGGATATACCTGCGCAAGAAATTTTTCTTTCGCCAAACGGGGGGATTGGCTCAGCGGTGGTCTTTTATGGTAAAGTAAGGACTGAGGAGTGAAGTCAACATGCGCGTCATCTCTGGCGACTGCAAAGGCAGGCGTTTAAAAGCGGTACCGGGCACGAGCACGCGCCCGACGACCGATAAAGTAAAAGAGTCGATGTTCAACATCATCGGCCCTTATTTTGACGGAGGCTGGGCGCTCGACCTGTTCGCCGGCACCGGCGGATTGGGGATCGAAGCGCTATCCCGTGGCATCGAAAAAGCGGTGTTTCTCGACACCGACCACAAGGCGCTGGCCACCGTCCGCGAGAACGTGAGCACGCTTGGGCTCAAGGAGCGCGCCGAAATCTACAAAAATGACGCCAGACGGGCGCTCGACGTGCTGGCCGGGCGCGGGCTGCAGTTTGAGCTGGTCTTTCTCGATCCGCCCTACAAGCTGGTGCACCTCTACGACGAGCTGATCACGAAACTGCAAACGCTACGCCTGCTGACCGAGCGGGCGTACATCGTCGCTGAGCACAGCGCCGAGGTGGAATTGCCCGAGACGTACGGCCGGGCCAAGCGCTGGCGGCTGGCGGAGTACGGCGAGATCGCCATCAGTTTTTACGAGATTACCGAATTGGCTACTGAAACGGCTACAGAAACGGCTACAGAAACGGTTACAGAAATGGAGACTGAAGCATGAGCATCGCAATCTACCCGGGATCGTTTGACCCGGTTCATTTAGGGCATCTGGACATCGCCGAGCGCGGTGCCAAAGTGTTTGACAAGGTGATCATCGCCGTCATGGTCAATCCGCACAAGAACCCCTTGTTCACGATTGACGAGCGCAAAGAATTGATCCGCGAAGCGGTCAAACACCTGCCGAACGTCGAAGTGGACAGCTTTACCGGCCTCTTGGTCGACTACGCGCGCCAGCAGAACGCGGGCGTGATCATCAAAGGGCTGCGAGCGGTATCCGACTTTGAGAGCGAGCTGCAGATGGCGTCGCTGAACCGCCACATGTACGAGGCGGCGGAGACGCTGTTCATCCCGAACAATCACAACTATTCGTACCTCAGTTCTTCGATCGTCAAAGAGATCGCCCGCCACGGCGGCCCGGTTTCCGACTTTGTGCCTGGCCACGTGGAAGCGGCGATGCGCGAGAAATACAGCAAGTAACAGTTGCACACGCACATATGCCGTGAAGAAACAGACCTGACATACATAGGCAACGCAAAAGCACACAATCAGATGCACGGGGAGGGAGAGCCTTGGTGCGCAGACCACGAGTCGGATTGGCGCTGGGAGCGGGCGGTGCGCGCGGGTTTGCGCATATCGGTGTCCTGCAGGTGCTGGAGAAGATGGGCGTTCAGATCGACATGATCGCCGGGAGCTCGATGGGTTCGATGATCGGCTCCTTTTATTGCTCCGGAATGGACACGCGCTACATGGAGTCCCTCGCCATCAACTTGAAGCGCCGGCACTGGATCGATTTTACGGTCGTGCCGAAGATGGGATTTGTCGGCGGAACGCGGATCATGGAGATGGTCCGCTTTTTGACCAAAGATCAAAACCTCGAAGATTTAAAAATTCCGCTCGCCGTCGTCGCGACCGACATCCAGACCGGCGAACGGGTCGTCTTTCGCGAAGGCCCGGCGTACCATGCGGTGCGCGGCTCGATCTCCATTCCGGGGATCTTCATGCCGCACCGCTACCAGGGGCGCGTACTGGTCGACGGCGGCGTGATCGACCGCGTGCCGATCAACGTGGCCCGCGAGATGGGGGCGGACATCGTCATCGCCGTCGATGTCGGGCTCTACGACCGCGAGACAGAAGTCAAAGGCATCTTCGACGTGATCTTTCAATCGATCGAGATCATGGAGCGCGAGATTTTGCGCACGCGCATCTTAAATGCGGACGTGATCGTGCGCCCCGATGTCGGTCATATCTCATCGACGGCGTTTACCAATATCGAAGAAGTGATCGCACACGGACGGGAAGCGGCAGAGCGCGTGGCCGAGTTGATCCGCAAAACGATCGACGAGTGGCAGGGAGGAGAGTACGCGGATGGGACAGAAGCATAGCGACAGCAGCCGATTTCTCGGCAGGAAGAACATCCGGGGTGCGGTGATCACAGCGGTGATCGCCGTTTCATTCTTCATCCCGACACCTTATTATCTCTATCAGCCGGGGAGCGCCGAGGAACTGGCCCCGATGGTGACCGTCGAAGGCGGCGACAAAGCGGAAAAAGGAACTTTGATGCTGACCACCGTCGCTTCGGTCAAGGCGAGCAATATCTATTACCTCGGCTACGGCTTGGTGGCGCCGCATACGGAGCTGAAAAAGGAAGAAGAAGTGCGCGGCGACATGAGCGATGACGAGTACTCGCGCCTGCTTGACCACATGATGACCAGTTCCCAGCACAATGCGGTCGTAGCCGGGCTGACCGCCGCCAAAGAGCCGGTCACCGTGCATTATGAAGGCGTGTTTGTGCGCGCCTTCCTCGACGGGTCAAAGGCGAAAGGCGTGCTCCAAATCGGCGACATCCTGCACACGATCGATGGCAAGGAACTGCGTAAAGTTGACGAGATGTCGGCGTACATCCAAGCGAACAAAAAGCCGGGCGACCACGTCAAGGTCGGCTACACCCGCGACGGCAAAGAGCAGCAGGCGACGCTCGACGTGGTGGAGTTCTCCGTCAACACCAAGTCGGGCCTCATTAAGCGCGTGGGGCTGGGGATGCAGTTGGAGAATGAGACGCGGATCGAAAATGACCGCGATGTGAAGATCAACGCCGAAGACATCGGCGGCCCGTCGGCCGGCCTGATGTTCTCGCTGGAGATCTACAACCAGATCGCGCCGGGCGACCTGACCAAAGGCTACCGGATCGCCGGTACGGGGACGATCACCATGGACGGCGAAGTCGGGCAGATCGGCGGAATCCGCCACAAGATCGTCGCCGCCCACGACGAAGGAGCAGACATCTTCTTCGCGCCGGCCGATCTCGATCCCACCTATGACAGCAACGCGTACGACGCGGCCGATGAAGTGAAAAAGCTCGGCTACAAAATGAAAGTGGTGCCGGTCGCCACGCTGCAGGAAGCGATCGACTACTTGAGCAAATTGGAGCCGAAACAGTAAAATACGTGGACACGAAAAACGTCTCTCCGGCGCCGGAGAGACGTTTTTGTTTGCTCGAACAGCAAGCTGCCGATGGCGAACGTGACGAAAGTGGGTGGCTGCTGCACCGCGCCGTTACCGCGTTGCCGATTGCGGTGCTTCGATCAGCACCGGGCGGGTGATGTCCCACAGTTCCGCACCCGGCTGCCGAGTCGGATACCCTTGTGCATAGAGGCGTGAGGCGCGCAGGTCGAACTCGAGCATCTTCGGTTTTTCCTTCGGCAATTTGGTCAGAATAGGAACACTGGCGCGGCTTGACGCCGCTTTCAGCACCGCTTGTCCACGCAGGGTGAAGCCGAGCACGCGGATGTAGGAAGGGCCGTCGTGCACAGCGAGCGCTTCCTGCTCGCTGCGGGTCAGCCCGAGCAGAACCTGGGTCAGCGCCCGCTGAATCTTCGTCCACGTGTAGCGCTTGGTCTTGGTGAGCCGGATCAGCTCCTGCACCGTAGCGGCCCGCAGAGCGGCTTCCAGCAACCTGTGCTCCAGCCCCTCGTCGACCCCGACATACTCGCGGAGCTGTTCGGGCGTGGCGCGGTGCAGGAGCGTAAACAGCGCCTGGTGGTAGTTCTCCCACGACAGCGGCCCGCGCCCGGCTGCAAACTCTTCCTGCAGCACCCGGTAGGAGAGGGCAGGGAGCAGATTTTCCGCCGTCTCGATCCCCGTCTCAAACGTCGCTTTGCGAATCGCAGTCGCCGATGCGATCGAGGGATGGGTGATCGTCTGCTGGTTGTAGCCCGCAGCGATGCGGGTGATCGTCGCGGGTTCGATCCGGCTGCCGAGCTTCCGGAGCGCGGCGAGATATTCGAGCCCGAGCATGTTGTTTGGCATCTTGGCCAATGCGGAGTCGATCAAGGGGTCAAGGTCTGCATAGCGGGCCAGCGCGTCGGAAGCGGCGCGGGGGTATGAATGCCCCTTTTGCAGCTCTTCGCGCAAAAAAGTTTTGAAAAGCGGCGGTTCTTCAACTAAAATGTTACTAAGCGCTTGCAGCGACCGGATGTCGCCGCTTTCGCTGCCGAAGCAGACGCTGTCGACCACACCGAGGCGGTCGAGCACCCCGATCGACCCGAGAGCGAACAGCGCGGCACTCTGCGCCGAATACGCGGCAGGCAGCTCCAGCACGAGGTCTGCGCCTTGTAACAGCGCCATTTTCGTGCGGGCCCACTTGTTGACGAGCGCCGGCTCCCCGCGCTGCAGAAAGTGGCCGCTCATCACGGCGACGATCGCATCGGCTTCTGTGGCAGCCCGTGATTGTTCAAGATGATACAGGTGTCCGTTGTGCATCGGATTGTATTCCACGACGACGCCGGTGACTTTCATGGGAACTCCTCCCAACAGCCGTAATATTCGTCATTATAGCAAGCATGAACTTTATTGACAATTTGCCAATCACTAGATATAATGAACTCTGTTGCTTACGAGGTGATATCGTTGAAACTGAGTTGGCGTGAATTGCGAGAGCGATCCGAAGGCGTTACATTGCAAGAAACGGTTGAACTGCCGAACCTCGTCAAAGAGAATCGTCAATTGATCAAGCTTGAGCCCGTCCGTGCAGTGCTGCATGGAACGGAGGCATCCGCTGTCGCACTCCTGCAGGGCAGCCTGCAGAGCAAGGCAACGTATCGCTGCTCACGCTGTCTGACCGATTTTTCCGAGGATTTGCATGTGCCATTTGACGAGCATTTCATGCAAGTGACGGAGGACAAGCTTTCCGCGGAGGAAGGTACTGATTACGACGATGACCGCAATCTTATCGTCGGTGAACAGTTCGATCTTGTGCCTTATCTCGAGCAGGCGATCAATCTCGCTCTGCCGTATCGTCCACTTTGCAATCAGGATTGCGCTGGATTGTGTCCGCAGTGCGGCGTCAACCTCAATGAGGCGAGTTGTTCTTGTCAAACAGAACGAATCGACCCTCGGTTGGCAGATCTGGCTAAATTTTTTGAAAAAGATTCTTAAGCTTTCTTTTTTCTCTGTTAAGGAGGTGGATCCAAATGGCAGTACCGCAAAGACGTACCTCGAAGACCCGCAAGCGCATGCGTCGCACCCACTTCAAGATCTCGGTTCCGGGTATGGTGGAATGCCCGCAGTGCCATGAAATGAAACTGGCTCATCGCATCTGCAAAAACTGCGGCTCTTACAAAGGTCGTACCGTTGTAGAGGCTGAATAATTACGCCCATAAAGGCAAGCGCTGCAGTTTTGGCGCTTGCTTTTTACGTTATTCTCGACAAAACTTCTCCCGAAAGCGACAAAAAAATGAGTTGTGGAAGCTGTCCTTTTTTTATATACTTCTAATAGCACTAGGTACTAAGAGCGAGTAAACATCGCAGACATCTCCTAATGGCTAGGGGGATTCGAGGAGATATGGCAGCGCGTAATAAACGGCAGCGGCAACAGGAGTTGACAGCTTTGATCGACTCGGAGCCGTTCCTGACAGATGAAGAGCTAGCCGACCGGTTTGAAGTGAGCGTGCAGACGATTCGCCTCGACCGGCTTGCCCTTGGGATCCCGGAACTGCGCGAACGGATCAAAGCGGTGGCTGAGCAGAATTATTCAGAAGTGCGGTCGCTGGAAAGCTCAGAAGTGATCGGAGAGCTGATCGAACTCGACCTGAACGCTTTGGCGATCTCGATCCTCGAGATCGGCCCGGAGCACGTGTTCACCCGCACCAAGATCGCCCGCGGACATCATTTGTTCGCACAGGCCAATTCGCTGGCGGTGGGCATCATCAATGCTGAGACGGTGTTGACCGGTTCGGCGGAAGTCCGCTACAAGCGCCCGGTAAAACTGGGCGAACGTCTGGTCTGCAAAGCGGTGGTCAAAGACCTGCGCGGCGAACGCGCTCATGTGGATGTGACGACAAAAGTTCGCGACGACATCGTGTTCGAAGGGCAGTTTGTCGTCTTTAAGATGTAGCACCAGAGGCAGAGAACGGGGGAGAAACCTGTGAGAATAGCGATTGATGCCATGGGCGGCGACAACGCACCGCAGGCGATCGTAGCAGGATCGCTCGACGCGGCGCGCGCCTATCCCGATATCACGCTGGTTTTGGTCGGCGACGAAGCGCAGATTAAGCAGCATGCGGGAGCGAACCTCCCGGTCAATCTTGAAATTGTACATACTACAGAAGTGATCGATGCGGAAGACGAGCCGGTGAAAGCGGTACGCCGCAAGAAGGACTCCTCGATGGTGGTCGCAGCGCGGATGGTCAAAGAGGGTCTCGCGGACGGCATGGTCTCGGCCGGCAACACCGGCGCTTTGATGACGGCAGGGCTGTTGATCGTCGGCCGCGTCAAAGGCATCGAGCGTCCGGCATTGGCATCGATCTGGCCGACGATGGGCGGCAACTCGATGCTTACGCTCGACGTCGGCGCGAACATGGATGCGGAAGCCAATCATCTCTACCAGTACGCGCTGATGGCCAACGCCTATGCACAGATCGTTCTGGAGCGTCCCAAGCCGCGCATCGGCCTGCTGAACATCGGTGCTGAGCCTGGCAAAGGCGACAAGCTGCGCAAAGAGGCGTATCCGTTGCTGGAGTCCGGTCCGTTCTATTTTGTCGGCAATATCGAGGCGCGCGAGGCGCTGAACGACAAATGTGACGTGCTGGTCGCCGACGGCTTCACCGGCAACAACATGCTGAAGCTGATCGAAGGCTTCGGCCTCGGCATCTTCGGCGAATTGAAAAAGATGTTTATGAAGAGCGCGATGACCAAGCTGGCCGCTGTGGTGCTGAAGCCGGGGCTCACCGCTTTCAAGAATAAATTCGACTACGCCGAATACGGCGGAGCGCCGCTGCTCGGCATCGACGGCGCGGTGATCAAAGCGCACGGGTCGTCCAACCCCCGCGCGTTCCGCATGGCGATTCACCAGGCCCGCGCGTTCCTCAAAGGGGACGTGCTCGGCAAGATCCGCACCGATCTGGCGGAAGGAGGAGAACAGACATCATGAGCAAAATTTCGGTCGGCATTTTAGGCACAGGTTCGGCAGTGCCGGACAACGTGGTCACCAATGAAGACATGGCGCAGCGCGTCGAGACGAATGACGAATGGATTCGCACCCGCACCGGGATTCGCGAACGCCGTTTTGCAGACGAAAACACCGCTTCCTCCGATCTCGCCTTCCTCGCCGCACAGCGTGCGATGGAAGCGGCAGGCGTGACGGCTGAAGACATCGGCATGGTGATCTGTGCGACAGTCACCCCCGACATGATGTTCCCGGCGACGGCGTGTCTCGTTCAGGATCGCCTCGGCGCGAAAAACGCGGCGGCGTTCGACTTGTCGGCCGGCTGCAGCGGTTTTCTTTACGGTCTGTCGGTCGCAGTGCCGATGATTCAGACTGGCATGTATAAGCATGTCCTCGTCATCGGCGTGGAGACTCTGTCGCGGATCATGGACTTTGAAGACCGCAGCACCTGCGTGCTGTTCGGCGACGGCGCAGGCGCAGTCGTTCTCGGACCGACCACCGAAGGGCGCGGTTTCCTGTCCTTCGAGATGGGCGCGGACGGCTCTGGCGGCAACCTGCTGAAGCAGGAAGCGGGCGGCTCGCGCAACCCGGCGACGCAGGAGACGGTGCTGGCGCGCAAACACTTCATCTCGATGGCGGGCAACGAAGTGTTCAAATTCGCTGTGCGCATCCTCGGCTCCGCTTCCGAAGCGGCGCTGAAGAAGGCGGGACTCAGCAAAGAGGACATCGACTATCTGATTCCGCATCAAGCGAACACGCGCATCATCGATTCGGCGATCAAGCGCCTCGAACTGTCGGAGGAAAAGGTGTACGTCAACCTCGACCGCTACGGCAACATGTCGTCGGCGTCGATTCCGGTCGCGCTCGACGAAGCGGTGCGCGCAGGCAAGATCAAAGAGAACGACACGCTGGTGCTCGTCGGGTTCGGCGCAGGTCTGACCTGGGGCGCAACCGTGCTGAAATGGTAAGCAACGGCTGAAGGAGTGAAGACATCATGACAGGCAAACTGGCATTTTTATTCCCGGGCCAAGGCGCGCAAGTCGTCGGTATGGGCAAGGAGATGGCCGAGCAATATCCGGCAGCTGCCGAGGTGTTCAAACGAGCGGACGAAGCGCTGGGCTTCTCCCTGTCGGAGATCATCTGGAACGGACCGGAAGATCAGCTGCGTCTGACTTACTACACACAGCCCGCGATCTTGACCACCTCGATCGCCTTTCTGGAAGTGTTGAAGGCGGAAGGGATCGCGCCGGCCGCAACTGCCGGCCACTCGCTCGGCGAATATTCGGCGCTGGTCGCCGCCGGTGCAATGAAGTTTGAAGATGCGGTGCGCGTGGTGCATGCCCGCGGCAAATTCATGGACGAAGCCGTTCCGGCAGGGCTCGGTGCGATGAGCGCCGTGATGGGCGTCGACCGCGAACAGCTCGCTGCGATCTGCCGTGAAGTGTCCGTAACGCACGGACCGGTCGAACTGGCCAACGTCAACTCGCCGGGCCAAGTGGTGATCTCCGGCAAGGCGGAAGCGGTCGAAGAGGCCGGACGCGTGCTGAAAGAGAACAAAGGCAAGGTCACCCCGCTCGTCGTCAGCGGTCCGTTCCACTCTTCGCTGATGCAGCCGGCTGCCGACAAGCTCGCCGCAGTCCTGCAAAACATCGAGATCGAGGATGCGGCAGTTCCGGTCATCGCCAACGTCACGGCAGCTCCGGTGCAGACGGCGGCGGAGATCCGCAACGCGCTGACCCGTCAGGTGTCGTCGTCGGTGCTGTGGGAAGACAGCGTGCTGGCGATGCGAAACGAGCTGGGTATCGAAACGTTTGTTGAGATCGGTCCGGGCAAAGTGCTGACCGGTCTGCTCAAGCGGATCGACAAGACCGCCAAAGGGCTGTTGATCAACAGCCCGGATACATATGCAGCCACGGTGGCTGCGCTGAAAGGGGAACCGGCCGAATGTTAAGCGGAAAAACAGCACTGGTCACCGGCGGTTCGCGCGGGATCGGCCGTGCGATCTGTCTGGAACTGGCCAAGCAGGGCGCGAAAGTCGTCGTGAACTACGCAGGCAGCGCAGGCGCGGCACAGGAAACGGTAGAAATGATCCAAAGCCTCGGCGGTGAAGCGATCGCCGTGCAAGGCGACGTCGCTTCCTACGAGGACGCGGAAAAGATGGTGGCGGCGACACTCGAAACGTTTGGCCGCATCGACATCCTCGTCAACAATGCCGGCATCACCCGCGACAACCTGCTGATGCGCATGAAAGAAGAAGAGTGGGATGCGGTGATCAACACCAACCTGAAAGGCGTGTTCAACTGCACCAAAGCGGCGACACGCCCGATGATGAAGCAGCGTGTGGGCCGCATCATCAACATCACCTCGGTGGTCGGCCAGATCGGCAACCCGGGCCAGGCGAACTACGTGTCCGCCAAGGCCGGCGTGATCGGTCTGACCAAGTCGAACGCCAAGGAGCTCGCCTCGCGCAACATCACCGTCAATGCGATCGCTCCGGGCTATATCGAGACGGAGATGACCGAGAAGCTCGGCGAGGACATCAAGTCCAAGCTGTTCGAAGCGATTCCGCTCGGCCGCATGGGCAAGCCGGAAGACATCGCGCACCTCGTGTCCTTCCTGGCCTCCGACAATGCGTCGTACATCACCGGCCAGATCATGAATGTGGACGGCGGCATGGTCATGTAGCCATCCGCATGATAGAATTTGCTTGAGAGGAGGTGAACAGCATGTCCGCAGATATCTTTGCAAAAGTAAAAACCATCATCGTAGACCGACTGGGTGTCGAAGAAGATCAAGTAAAGCTTGAAGCCTCTTTCAAAGAAGACCTCGGTGCCGACTCTCTTGATGTTGTTGAGTTGGTGATGGAACTCGAAGATGAGTTCGATATGGAAATCTCTGACGAAGACGCAGAGAAAATCAACACCGTAGGTGACGTAGTATCCTACATCACTTCGAATAAGTAAGGTTTACTTACTGGAGTGGGGAAGTCCCGCGACGTATTCCGCCCGGGACTTCCTTTTCTCTATGTGCAGGCAAACTCTAAAAAAGAGAAGGTGAATCTGCGTGAAACGACGTGTAGTGATCACCGGTATGGGAGTTATCAGCCCGGTAGGCAATGACGTAGATACTTTCTGGAACAACTTGACCGCAGGAAAATCGGGAATCCGGACCATCGACCGCTTTGACACCACCGGTTTCGCCACCACGATTGCTGGTCAGGTCGATTTCAATCCGGAAGACTTTATCGATAAAAAAGAAGCGCGCCGCATGGACCGCTTCGTCCAATACGCTGTAGCGTCTGCTCATCAGGCGATGCAGCAAGCCGATTTGAAGATTACGCCGGAAAATGCGGAGCGCATTGGCGTTTACATAGGGTCTGGCATCGGCGGATTGGAAACCCTCTGCGAGCAGCACTCCACGCTGGTCGAAAAAGGGCCGCGCCGCGTGTCTCCGTTCTTCGTGCCGATGATGATCGGCGATATGGCATCCGGTCAGGTCTCGATCCTGCTCGGCGCCAAAGGGCCGAACTCCTCGCCGATCTCGGCGTGCGCGACCGGCACCAACGCGATCGGCGATGCGTCGAAGATCATCGAGCGCGGCGCAGCCGACGTGATGATCACCGGCGGTTCGGAAGCGGCGGTGCTGCCGCTGACGGTGGCCGGCTTCAACTCGGCCAAAGCGATGTCGACCGGTTTTAACGACACGCCGGAAAAAGCGTCCCGTCCGTTTGACAAAGACCGTGACGGATTCGTCCTCGGCGAAGGCAGCGGCGTCCTGGTGCTCGAAGAGCTGGAGCACGCGAAAAAGCGCGGCGCCACCATCCTCGCAGAGGTCGTCGGCTACGGCATGAGCGGTGACGCTTACCACATCACCGCACCGGCTCCGGAAGGCGAAGGCGCGGCGCGCGCGATGAAAGAAGCGCTTCGCGATGCCGGCATCGAGCCGAGCGCGATCGGCTACATCAACGCGCACGGCACCTCGACCGGTTATAACGACCTGTACGAGACCCAAGCGGTAAAGACCGCATTTGGCGATCATGCGTACAAGCTGGCGATGTCCTCGACCAAGTCGATGACCGGCCATCTGCTCGGCGCTGCCGGCGCGATCGAAGCGGTCGCCTGTGTGTATGCGCTGCGCGAAGGCCTGTTGCCGCCGACGATCAATCTCGACGAGCCGGGTGAAAACTGTGACCTCGACTATGTGCCGAACGAAGCGCGGAAGGCGGACGTGGAATACGTCATGTCCAATTCTCTTGGCTTCGGCGGGCATAATGCGTCGATCATTCTTAAAAAATATAGAGACTAGGTCTTTCTCCCTGGCAGTTTGAACTCCTCAAGCTGCCAGGGTATCTCCTTTTCTACGGGCAGGTGAAACATGGTGACGGGTGGTTCCTTCGAACAATTTTTGCAACAACTCGATATTCAATTTAGCAACAAAAAGCTGCTCAAGCAGTCGTTTACACATGCGTCGTATCGCAACGAGCACCGCACAGAAGGCGGGCAGGACAACGAGCGGCTGGAGTTTCTCGGCGACGCCGTGCTTGAGCTGTTGGTCAGTGAATACCTGTTTCTCAAATATCCCAAGCTTCCGGAAGGCGAGTTGACGCGCCTGCGCGCAGCGATCGTCTGCGAGCCGTCTTTGGTGCGTTTTGCCACCAAGCTGGAGTTCGACCGCTACATCCGCCTCGGGCGCGGGGAAGAGATCTCCGGCGGGCGCAAGCGCCCGGCGCTCTTGGCTGACGTGTTTGAAGCGTTCGTCGGCGCGTACTACCTCGACCAGGGTTTGCAGGCGGTCAAAGATTTCCTGCACAAGTATGTGTTTCCGGAGATTCATAGCGTCGGCACTCCGCTCTTGCAAGACTACAAGACATCCCTGCAGGAATACGTGCAGCGTGAAGGGCTGGGACAGCTGTCCTACCAGATCCTCGAAGAGCGCGGCCCGGCGCACAATCGCGAATTTGTGGCGATGGCGATGCTGGACCAGCGTTCGATGGGCGAAGGGGTCGGACGTTCGAAGAAAGAAGCGGAGCAGCGAGCAGCACAGATGACGATGATGATGCTCGGCAAAATCTGAGCAAGGCTTCCTGTAGTGATCAGGGCCGATGCCATGCGGGGGATTTGGTCGCTGGAGGAAGCCTTATACAAGAGATTCTGCTTCCCGCAGGCGCGCGATTTCGCGGTGGAGCGTTTCGTTTTCCAAGGCGAGCTGTTCAAGTTCAAGGCGGTTTTTTTGCAGATCTCGATAAAGACCTGGCGCAAAATAGCGGGCGATCAGCTCGTCGACAGCGTCCAGGTCTTTTTTGTCGATGATGATCGGCTCCAGCCGATCCAGTTCTTCTTGGGTGAGGTAGCCGTCATGTTGGCTTTTGGAGAAAAAATAGCCGAGGACGCGCCGTTTGTCGATCACTTTGACCGCATCGAGCTGCAAGGTGGAAGGGGTGTCAAACGGGTAGTGCAGGGGAAGGTCGTAGTGGAGGGTGACCGGGTCGCCGTACTTCTTCGAGGTCATCGGGGCGACGAACGCCCAGTTCCGCCCTTCGCAGAGGATCAGGCAGGGGTGGCGGTACGAAGTTTCCGAACCGATGTTAAAGGCGCCGAGGTCGGCATAGACGATGCGCCCGCGCTTGTAGCGGGTGTGGTTCTCCGCATACTGGTTGCGCTCCAGCCAAAACTCACTCCATAGCACCAGCGGGATGCTGCGCCGCAGCGGCGACTCGCTCAAAAACAGGACGAGGCGGCCGACCGCTTTCATCATCTCAGGGAACAGGCCCAGCATCCGTGCCGAACTGTCCGGGTGGGAGCGGTAAGACTCCAAAAGCTGTTTCTTGTTGATCATCTGGGGGAAGCTCCTTCGGGGAAAAGTGGGGGGACTTGCGAAGTGTTGTAACGAGTCCCATTTTTCCACATCTCCGTTTAAGCCGTCAAGATGCATTTGCAAAAAAAGACCGCCGCTTATAAGTTCTGAGCGGCGGGAAAAGGTGGGAAGGTACCTATTGAATTTGCTTTCTGTTCCGTTTTAGAGAACAGATTGCAAAGAGCTGGCGCGGTATTTTTCAAATTGCACATCTACAGGGTGCAGTGTAATCATTTTGACCAGTTTGACGATCACCTTTTTCATGGCGATAGCGCCTCCTCGTTTGGGTGGTTTGCCTTACATCTTTATCCTAACCGAGGAGTTTTAAGCCAGTGTGAACGCGGGGTGAAGTTTCAAGAGCGTCCCACAACGATCAAGTGTATGGTAAAATAGAAAGGTTGAAAGTCGATTCATCACGGAGGGGAAATAGGTTGTATCTGAAGCGAATAGAAGCCATCGGATTCAAGTCGTTCGCAGATCGCACGGAGCTTGAATTTGTTCCCGGCGTCACCGCCGTTGTCGGTCCGAACGGCAGCGGCAAATCGAACGTCTCCGATGCGATCCGCTGGGTGCTCGGGGAACAGAGCGCCAAGAGCCTGCGCGGGGCCAAGATGGAAGATGTCATCTTTGCCGGTTCCGATACCCGCAAGCCGGTCAACTATTGCGAAGTGTCCCTGACGCTCGACAACAGTCAGCACGAGCTCGACTTGGCATTTAACGAAGTGGTGATCACGCGGCGCGTCTACCGCTCGGGTGATTCAGAATATATGATCAACAAACAATCCTGCCGCCTCAAAGACATCACCGAGCTGTTCATGGACACCGGGCTTGGCAAAGAGGCGTATTCGGTGATCGGACAAGGCCGGATCGACGAGATCTTGTCCAACAAATCGGAAGACCGCCGCACCATTTTCGAAGAGGCGGCCGGCATCGTCAAATACAAAAGCCGCAAGAAAGAAGCGGAGAAGAAGCTCGACGAGACGACCGCCAATCTGATCCGCATCGGCGACGTGATCGGCGAGCTTGAGGTGCAGATCGAACCGATGGCAGAGCAGGCCGAAGTAGCGCAAAAAGCCAAAGCGTTCAAAAAGCAGCTCGAACGCTACGAAGTCGCCCTCTACGTCCACGAGATCGAAGATCTGCACGGCAAATGGACGCAAGGCAACACCGACGGCCAGGCGCTGGCAGCGGAGCACCTCGACCAGTCTGCCCGCGTCAGCAAGCAGGAAGCCGATTACGAGAAGATCCGCTGGGAGCTGAACCGGCTCGAAGCAGATCTGGAACAGGCGCAGGCGGCGCTCGTCGAAGTGGTGCAGGAGTTCGAAAAGGCGGAAGGCCGCCGCGAAGTGCTGCTGGAGCGCGAACGCAACTTGCTCGCCACGATCGGCGACATCGAAAACACGCTCGCCAAGCTTGGCCGCGAACAGGAGACGACCCGTGACCTGCACCGCGCTGAAACGGACAAGGCGGCCGGGCTTTTGAGCACGATCCAGTCGCTGCGCCGGGAGCTGGAGCAAAAGCTCAACCTCGCCAAAGGCATCCTCGACAAAGTCGGCAGCGAAAATGAAGTTGAGCGTCTGAAAAGCGACCTGATCGAACGATTGAACGACAGCGCCTCCAAGCGCAATGAGCTCAAGAACATCGACGCGACGCTCGAAGGACTTCAGCGGCGCATCGTCCGCCAAAGCGAAGAGGAAGCAGAGCTGAAAAGCCGCGTCCAAGCATTCCGCGAGACGATGTCTGACGTACAAAAGGCAAGGGAAGAAGAAGCTGCGCAAGAGACGGTCACCGCCGCACGCGTGCAAGCTTTGCGCGCGAAGATTCAGCAGGAGTCGCAAGATCAGGAGAAGCGTACCAACATCCTGCGCACCTGGCAGACCGAACACGCGTCCGCCCGTTCGCGCTATGAGCTGTTGCGCGACATGGAAGCACAGTACGGCGGCTACCAGGGCGGCGTGCGCAACATCCTGCAGGCGGCACAGAAAGGCAGTGTAAACGGGATCAACGGCGCGGTGGCCGAGCTGATGCAAGTGCCCCGCGAGCTGGAGCAGGCGATGGAGACGGCGCTGGGCGGGGCGATGCAAAACGTCGTCGTCGACAGCGAGCAGGCCGGCCGCGACGCGATCCGCTTCCTCAAGCAATCGGGCGGCGGACGGGCGACGTTCATGCCGCGCGACGTGATGAAAGGCCGCAGCCTCGGCCGCTCGGAGCGGATGGCGGTGGAAGGTCACAGCGGCTATGTCGGCATCGCGTCGGAGCTGGTCGCCACCGACGCCAAATACCAGAACATCATCGACAACCTGCTCGGCGCGGTCGTAGTCGCCAAAACGATCGCCGACGCCAACGCCTTGGCACGGCTCCTGCAGTACCGCGTGCGCGTCGTCACGCTCGATGGCGATGTCGTCAACCCGGGCGGCTCGATGAGCGGCGGTTCTGTGCAGAAGAAAGGCACCTCGCTGCTCGGCAGGACCCGCGAGATCGAAGAGATGGAAGAAAAGATCGCGGGGATGGAGAAGAAGATTGCGGACGCCGAGACTGTATTCCGGCAAAAAGAGCAAGAATTGGTAACAGCCAAAACGGAGCTCGGCAAGCTGAGCGGACAGGTCGACACGCACCGCGACACGCTGTACCGCCAAGATTCGCAGCTCCGCGAGCTGACGATCCAGCAAAGCGGTGTCGAAGAGCGCCTCGAGCTCGTACTGCTCGAGCTGGAACAATACCGTTTGGAAGCGAAAGACAACAAAGCGAAAAAAGAGCAGGTGCAAGCTGAACTGCTGCGCTTGGACGGTGAAGCGGCCGCGCTGCAGCAGACGGTCGACGAGAAGCAGCATGCGCGGAAAGAACAGCAGTCGGCGATGAACGACGCCAACGAGGAAGTGACCGAATTCAAAGTCCGCCTCGCCGCCGTCGAACAGGAGCACCAGGGCGTGCTCGTGAACCTCGAACGCCTGCAGGTCCGCCTTGACGAACTGCAGGCGGAAGCGCAGGGCAAAGACGCCGAGCTGACCGAGGCCGGGCTGCGCTTGCAGGAGATCAAACGAGAGCTGGCGAGCGCCGTCTCCCTGCTCACCAACTTTGAAGGGCACCGCCGGGCAGCGGAAGACAAGCTCGACCTGTTGCGCCAGACCAAGCAGGAGCTGTCCGGCCAAGCGGGGGCGCTCGAGCAGCAACTGCGCGAAGCCCGCCTCGCGCTGAAAGCGATCGAAGGCAAAGTGCACACCAACGAAGTCAAGGTCAACCGCCTCGACGTGGAGCTGAACAACGCCTTGACCAAGCTCGCCGAAGAGTACCACATCTCCTATGAGCTGGCCAAAGAGCGCTATCCGATGCCGGAGGAGCTCGAAGCGACCCGGCAACGCGTCCGCACGCTGCGCCATGAGATCGAGCAGCTTGGCGACGTGAACTTTGGAGCGATTGAAGAGCACGCCCGGATGCAGGATCGCTTAGGGTTCCTGACCGAGCAGCGCGACGACCTGGTCAAGGCGGTCGAGCAGCTCTATGAAGTGATCGGCGAGATCAACGCCGAGATGTCGAAGCGCTTCCAAGAGACTTTCGATGCGATCCGCCTCCATTTTGTCGACGTGTTTGTCGCGCTCTTTGGCGGCGGGCGCGCCGACCTGACCTTGACCGACCCGGAGTCGATGCTGACCACCGGCATCGAAGTGCTGGCCCAGCCGCCGGGCAAGAAGCTGCAGAATCTGAACCTGCTCTCCGGCGGCGAGCGGGCACTGACGGCGCTGGCGCTCCTGTTTGCGATCCTGCGCGTCAAGCCGGTGCCGTTCTGCGTGCTCGACGAGGTCGAAGCGGCGCTCGACGATGCCAACGTGGCCCGCTACTCCCAGTACCTGCGCGAGTTTTCCAAACAGACGCAGTTTATCGTCATCACTCACCGCAAAGGCACGATGGAAGGCGCCGATGTCCTCTATGGCATCACGATGCAGGAGTCGGGCATCTCAAAAGTCGTCTCGGTGCGTCTCGTAGAAAATGAGATCGAAGCTGTCTAAAAAGACATGCTGTCGTATTCAGCCGTAAGTAAAGGAGTTGTTCCGTCATGGGATTTTTCAGCAAATTTAAAGAAGGCCTGACCAAAACGCGCGACGCGCTAATGGGCAAAGTCGAATCGATCATCTCTTTTGGCCGCAAGATCGACGAGGAGTTCTATGAGGAGCTCGAAGAAGCGCTGATCATGGCCGATGTCGGCGTCAACACCGTCATGGACATCATGGACGAACTGCGCTCCGAAGTGAAAAAGCGCAAGCTCTCCGAAGCTGAAGAGCTGCGTCCGGTCTTGAAAGACATCCTCGTACGCCTGATGGGCGAGCAGAACGGCGACCTGCAGACGTCTCCGGACGGCCTGACCGTCATCCTCTTTGTCGGGGTCAACGGCGTCGGCAAGACGACGACGATCGGCAAGCTCGCTCACCAGTTCAAGTCGCAAGGTCAAAAAGTCGTCTTGGCAGCCGGTGACACCTTCCGCGCCGGGGCGATCGAACAGCTCGAAGTGTGGGGCAAGCGCGCCGGCGTCGACGTGATCAAGCAGCAGGCAGGCTCCGACCCGGCCGCCGTCATCTACGACGGCATTCAGGCGGCGCGCTCGCGCAAAGCGGACGTTTTGCTCTGCGATACGGCGGGCCGCCTGCAGAACAAAGCCAACCTGATGGAAGAGCTGAACAAGATCTATCGCGTCATCAAGCGCGAGGTGCCGGATGCGCCGCACGAGACCCTGCTCGTGCTCGACGCGACGACCGGTCAGAACGCCCTGCAGCAGGCCAAGCTGTTCGGCGAGTCGACCGGCGTGACCGGCCTCGTTCTGACCAAGCTCGACGGCACGGCGAAAGGCGGCATCGTCATCGCGATCCGCAAAGAGCTGTCGATCCCGGTCAAACTGGTCGGGCTCGGGGAAAAGATGGAAGATCTGATGCCGTTTGACGCGCAGGATTTCATCGATGCGCTGTTCGCCAAGAGCGACGAAAAGCCGCAAGAATAAGATTTTTTGCAAGACAGTTGACAAGCCGTTGTCTTTTCAGTAATATATCGTCTGTAAAGGTTCTCGACTTGACAGGCAGGGGGTGTCTCACTTGTTAGAAAAGACCACCCAGATGAACCTGTTGTATGACTTTTACGGTGTCATGCTCACCGAAAAGCAACGGCAATTTGTCGAGCTGTACTACTTGGACGATCTGTCGCTTGCTGAGATCGCCGAGCAATTTGAGATCAGCCGTCAAGCGGTTCACGATAACCTCAAGCGCGCAAGCGCGCAGCTGCTCGATTACGAGGACAAGCTGCGCCTTGTCGAGCGTTTTCTGCACCGCATGGAGACTCGTCAGCAGGTCCTCGATCTGTTGGAAGATCTGCCGGAGGAGAAGCTCGCACAGCTGGAGCTTTTGCTCGATGAACTGATCGCTGAATAAAGGAGGATGGCCATGGTCTTCGAAGGATTAGCGAACCGATTGCAAGACACCTTCAACCGCCTGCGCGGCAAAGGGAAGCTGGGCGAATCGGACGTCAAAGAAGCCATGCGGGAAGTGCGGCTTGCCCTGCTCGAAGCGGACGTCAACTTTAAGGTCGTCAAGGACTTTGTTGAAAAGGTGCGCGAGCGTGCGGTCGGACAGGAAGTCCTGCAGAGCCTGACTCCGGGTCAACATGTCATCAAGATCGTCAACGAAGAATTAACCGCCTTGATGGGTGGCGAGCAGGCGAAGCTCGCCGTCACCAAGCCGCCCACCGTCATCATGATGGTTGGTCTGCAAGGTGCGGGCAAGACCACTCATGTCGGCAAGTTGGCGCGACTTCTGCAAAAAGAGCGCAAAAAGCCGCTGCTCGTCGCCGGTGACATCTATCGTCCGGCCGCGATCAAGCAGCTGCAGGTGCTGGGCGAACAGCTTGATGCTGAGGTCTTCTCGCTGGGCGATCAGGTATCGCCGGTGGAGATCGCCAAACAAGCGCTGCACCATGCGAAGATACACGGCCATGACTATGTGCTGATCGACACCGCCGGCCGCCTGCACATCGACGAACAGTTGATGGATGAGCTCCAGCGGGTCAAGAGCGAAGTCAATCCTGACGAGATTCTGCTTGTGGTCGACGCGATGACCGGGCAAGACGCGGTCAACGTCGCAGAGAGCTTCCATAACCAGCTCGCCGTAACCGGCGCGATCCTCACCAAGCTCGACGGCGATACCCGCGGCGGTGCTGCATTGTCCATCCGGGCGGTGACCGGCATCCCGATCAAATACGCGGGCATCGGCGAGAAGATCGACGCGATCGAACCGTTCCATCCCGACCGGATGGCATCACGCATCCTCGGCATGGGCGACGTGCTTACCTTGATCGAAAAGGCGCAACAGAACATCGACAAGGACAAAGCGATGGAGATGGAGCGCAAACTGCGCAACGCAGACTTCACGCTCGATGACTTCCTCGAACAACTGCAACAGGTCAAGCAACTGGGGCCGCTGGATCAACTGCTCGGGATGATGCCCGGCATGAACAAAGCGATGAAGGGTCTGCAAAACGCCAACGTGGACGAAAAGCAGATCGGACGTGTCGAAGCGATCATCCGCTCGATGACGCCGATCGAGCGCATCGAACCGAAGGTGATCGACTCCTCGCGCCGCAAGCGCATCGCCAAAGGCAGCGGGACGACCGTTCAGGACGTCAACCGCCTGCTCAAGCAGTTCGAAGAGATGCAGAAAATGATGAAACAGTTCTCCGGAATGGCCAAGAAGATGAAAAAAGGGAAAAAGGGCAAGGGCTTCCCGAAGCTCCCGTTCATGTAATCCCTGATTTTCTCACCCAAAAGATAAATCTTTTCGTTCCATCGGAACGAGATTTATGATAAGATATGATTTTGTGATGGAGGTGAAATAAACAATGGCAGTTAAGATTCGTCTGAAGCGTATGGGTCAAAAGAAAGCTCCGTTCTACCGTGTAGTCGTAGCTGATTCCCGTTCTCCGCGCGATGGTCGTTTCATCGAGGAGATCGGTACCTATAACCCGGTAACTCAACCGGCTCAAATCAACATCGACGAAGAGAAAGCGATCAAATGGCTGAACGACGGTGCACAACCGTCCGACACCGTGAAGAACCTCTTCTCGAAAACCGGCATCCTCAAGAAAGTCCACGAAGCAAAAGCTGGCAAGTAATCTCTCTTCCCAGGGAGGAATTTGCTATGAAGCAATTGGTCGAAACGATCGCCAAGGCACTTGTGGATCACCCGGAGGAAGTGCGGGTCAATGAGATTGTGAGCGAGAAGGCCATCGTGTTTGAATTATCGGTAGCGCCCTCAGATATGGGGAAAATTATCGGCAAACAAGGACGGGTTGCAAAGTCGCTCCGCACGGTTGTGTCGGCTGCAGCTTTGCAAGAGCAGAAACGTGTCACGATCGAAATTGTGTAAACAAAAGGCTGGGAGGCTCATGACTCCCAGCCTTTTTGTGGTATAATACCTGTAAATCACAAAGGAGTGTGAATTAACGTGTTAAACCTCAGAGTCCCGGTACAAGTGAAAATTATCCTGACTGAAGATACAAAAGCACAAATCACAGGCGAGATCAATCAAGCGATCCAAGGCATCCAGCGCGAACTGGATCAGATCGATTTCCAATCCCGCAAAGCGCTGCAAGACGCCGAGAAAAACGGCCCGCAAGCGGTGAACGCGGTACAAGCCCGCATCAACCAGGAAGTGGGCATGCGCATGGAGCGCCGTGAGCAGATGATGCAGCAGCTGGTGCAGATCCAGCAAAGCCCGATCGGCTCCGAGATCCCGGGCGGCCAGATCGATACCAACGTTGAAGTCCGCGTCGGCGATGTTTGGGAAGATGTGATCCACGGCACCGAGATCGTGTTGCGCGACGGCATGGTCGTGGAAATTCGTCGAGCAGGTGATCACGCTTGAGTCAACAACAGAACATGATCCTCGTGGGACATCTGGTGAATACGCAAGGAGTGCGAGGGGAAGTTCGGGTGATCTCGCGTACCGACTTCGAAGATCAGCGCTTCAAGAAAGGAGCCCGGCTGTTTCTGGTGCATCCGAATCAGAGCAAGCTGGTGGAACTGACCATTGCGTCTGTTCGCAAGCACAAACAGTTCATTCTGCTGACCTTTGAAGGGCATCAAAACATCAACGATGTAGAAAAGTACAAAGGCGGCGAGCTGAAAGTCTACGAATCGGAACTGATCGAGCTCCCGGAAAATACATACTACATCTATCAGTTGGTCGGCTGTGAAGTGGTGACAGACGAAGGTGTCTTGCTCGGCACGCTCAAAGATGTGCTGCAGCCGGGGGCGAACGACGTGTACGTGGTCAAGCCGCCGAAGGGCAAAGACATCCTGCTGCCTGCGATCCCCGATTGCGTGCTCGACGTGGATGTGGCAAACAAGAAGATCCTTGTGCACATCATGCCGGGCTTGCTTGACGACTAACGCTGGAGGCGAATTCGAGTGCGAATAGACATCGTGACCATCTTCCCTGAGATGTTCCAAGGCGTGGTCGGCACCAGCATCATCGGCCGGGCCTGCGCGCAGGAGGCGGTGGAGATCAATCTCGTCGATTTTCGGGAGTATTCGGGCAACAAGCACCACACCGTCGATGACACGCCGTATGGCGGCGGCGGGGGGATGGTGCTGAAGCCGGAGCCGATCTTCGCGGCCGTGGAGTCCTTGCTGATGGAAGGCAAGCGTCCGCGGGTGATCCTGACCTGTCCGCAAGGGGAAGTCTACAGCCAGAGCAAAGCATTGGAACTCGCGCAGGAAGAACATTTGATCATCGTCAGCGGCCACTACGAAGGATATGACGAGCGCATTCGCGAGCATCTGATCACCGACGAGATCTCGATCGGCGATTATGTGCTGACCGGCGGGGAACTGCCGGCGATGGTGATCGTCGATTCGATAGTCCGGCTCTTGCCTGGCGTTTTAGGCAATGATACATCTGCCGTTTTAGATTCCTTCCGCGAACCCTTGCTGGAGTACCCCCATTACACGCGGCCGGCCGATTTCCGCGGCTGGAAGGTGCCTGACATTCTGCTGTCCGGCCACCACGCCAACATCAGCGTCTGGCGGCGCAAGGAGTCGATCAGGCGCACCCTGCTCCGCCGGCCCGATCTGATGGCGCGTCTGTCGCTCAGCAAGCAGGATGAGAAGCTGCTGGCAGAAGTGAAGCGGGAAGAAGGCTTGGAATAACGGCAACCCTGCTCCGGTGTGAGCAGGGTTGTTTTTGGAAGCAAGCGCAAGAGAGGGCAAAACGAATGCAAATATCGTCGCGTTTTACTTGATCATCCGCGTTGAAAGTTACGCGGGCAGGTGATAGGATTATACCTGTCGCCGCCGTCGCGAGCGGCTATGAAAAAGTTGTTGACAGTATGTGTGAGCTGTGATATATTGAATCTCGTCGCTGATGCGGCAAGCGTCAATCTTGGGGAATCGCCAAGCGGTAAGGCAACGGACTTTGACTCCGTCATGCGAAGGTTCGATCCCTTCTTCCCCAGCCATCTGCCGAAGTGATGGAATTGGCATACGTGCGCGACTCAAAATCGTGATTTTGTGGGTTCGAGTCCCACCTTCGGCACCAACCACATCCTGTCCAGCGGGGGTATAGCTCAGTTGGTAGAGCACCTGCCTTGCAAGCAGGGGGTCAGCGGTTCGAATCCGCTTATCTCCACCATTGTTCCTCGATAGCTCAGTTGGTAGAGCGCCCGACTGTTAATCGGATGGTCACAGGTTCGAGTCCTGTTCGGGGAGCCATACACGCCTTTTTAGCTCAGTAGGTAGAGCGCATCCATGGTAAGGATGAGGTCATCGGTTCGATTCCGGTAAAAGGCACCAGTTCTTGGCCCGTTGGAGAAGCGGCTTAACTCACCGCCCTTTCAAGGCGGCATTCACGGGTTCGAATCCCGTACGGGTCACCATTTTGTTTACAAACTCAATAGCACGTATGGCTCGGTAGCTCAGTCGGTAGAGCAGAGGACTGAAAATCCTCGTGTCGGCGGTTCGATTCCGTCCCGAGCCACCATTTAAGGAAGTTCAGCTAAGGGCGCGACGTCCTGTCGCAACGCTGAACGGAGGTAGCCCAGCTAAAAGCGCGACGTCCTGTCGCAACGCTGGACACGGTACATCCTGTACGTGCGGAAGTGGCTCAGGGGTAGAGCATCGCCTTGCCAAGGCGAGGGTCGCGGGTTCGAATCCCGTCTTCCGCTCCATTATGTTGGTGGCATAGCCAAGTGGTAAGGCATGGGACTGCAAATCCTTGACCCCCGGTTCAAATCCGGGTGCCACCTCCAACTTTTCTTTCTCAAATTCCCCATGCGAGTGTGGTGGAATGGCAGACACAACAGACTTAAAATCTGTCGGGGGCAACCCCGTGCCGGTTCGAGTCCGGCTACTCGCACCAACGTACATAACAAACGACGAGCACCTCTCCTGTGGAGAGGTGCTTTTTTCGTCCTCACGGCACGATCTTCACTTGTGTCCCGACCGAGACTCGCCTCGCCAGATCTTCCACATCTTTGTTGTGCATGCGGATGCAGCCTTTTGATACATATTTCCCGATCGAGGACGGCCGATTGGTGCCGTGGATGCCGTAGCCTTTTTTGGACAACCCCATCCAATACGTGCCATACACAGTGACCGGACCGCCGGGGCGCCGTCCTGGATTGGGCACTTTGCTGATGATCTTAAACGTTCCGCTCGGCGTCCGGGTCGCGATTTTGCCGACGCCAACCGGGTAGCTTTTGATCACTTTGCCGTTTTCCAACAGGTCGAGTCTGCGTTTGCCAAGCGAGATGCGAATCGAAACGGCCAAACGCCATCCCTCCTTTTGCAACGTCCCTGTCAAGGTATGCGCGTTTGCCTAACCGGGGAACCTATGCTACACTCCTACTGTAAAAATGCCCATGATTTGGTGGGAGAGAGAGGACGGTTATCTTACGATGAGACTAGGGGCAAACGTTTCCATTGCCAAAACCGGGCTGCTCAAAGCGGTCGAAGAGTCGATCAGCTACGAAGCGGACACCTTTATGATCTATACCCGTTCCAACCGTGGCGGCAATGCGCGCCCGATTGAAAATTTTGGCCGTGAACAAGCCTACGAGATCATGAAAGCGCACAACCTCGCCGATCCGGTCGTACACGCTCCGTACCTGATCAACCTGGCTTCGAACAAGCCGGAGACGTGGGAATACGGCGTGGAGCTCTTGCGCGAAGACATCAGGCGCACCGAATACCTCGGCATCAACTATATCGTCTTCCATCCGGGCTCCCATACCGGGGCTGGTGTGGAATACGGCGTCAAACGCATCGCGGAAGGCTTGGACGAGATCTTGACGGGCGAAGAAAAGCTGTTTGTCTGCCTCGAAGGCATGGCGGGCGACGGTTCGAAACTCGGCTCCAACTTTGAAGAGCTGGCGGAGATCATATCGCTTGTCAAACATAAGGACAAGCTCGGCGTCTGTCTCGATACCTGCCATCTGTATTCGTCCGGCTATGACATCGTCAATGACTTTGATGGCGTGATGCAGAAGTTTGATGACGTCGTCGGCCTCGACCGCCTGAAGGTGTGGCACATCAACGACAGCAAAACGCCGTTTGACTCGCGCAAAGACCGCCATGCCAACATTGGTGAAGGCTCGATCGGCGGCGACGCGATCAAGCGTATCGTGCATCACCAACTTGCCCAAGGCAAACCCTGCATCTTGGAAACGCCGGAAGGAAAATACAAAGAAGAAATCGCCTTTTTGCGCAGCTAGTCGGCAAAGGCTGACCGGACCCGTCTTGCTGACGGGTCCTTTTCCTTTGCTTCCACCTATTGCTTCGATTTGCCGATTGGCCCGCTCCAAACAATAGCTCCATGGGGTCGAATCCAGGTTGAAGTGAGGAGTGTTGACGATGCGTGCAAAAAAGAAACTCAGTCTGATGCTTGCTGCTGCTTTTGCCCTGATGCCGCTGCCGGCGATGCTGGATGCTCAAGCCTCTCCGTCCCATGGCGGCCATACGCTGCAGGCAGTGCCGACGGCCGCCCATGTACAGGTCAACCGCGCCGGCGTGGCGATCAACGGTGTGATGAAGTCGGCCATCGATCCGATCCGGGTCGGGGGCATGTATTATGTTCCGTTTAAAGAGATCGCCCGCATCCTCGACTATGATGACGTCCGCTACAATTACAGCACGAAAACGTACACCGCCACCGACGGTTCGGCCACGGTGAAAGTGACGATCGGCAGCTCGAGCGCTTTGAAAGGCGACGAGCACGTGCATGTGGACCCGCCGAAGTTTATCAACGGCACCACCTATCTTTCGCTTGGCTCTGTCGGAGCGGTCTTCAACACCTACACGTGGTTCAAAGCGGAAAACGGCTCGATCCAGGTGCAATTGCCTGCCCGCCAATACAAAGTGCAGGCTGGCGATACCTTGTGGGAAGTCGCGCAGGCCCATCACACAACGATCGCTGCCGTGCGTGCTGCGAACAACCTGACCACCGACAGCTTGACGCCGGGCCAGATGCTCCGCGTCCCGCCGGAATATCAAACCCGTGAGATGGAGCCGGTGCGCCAGTCCTCTCCGACGCCATCGCAGCAAAACACGGCAACTCCGGTGCAGTCTTCGGCCGCATCGGCCAAAGCGCAGGCGATCATCTCGACCGGCAAAAAGTACATGGGCCGCCCGTACAAGTTTGGGGCCAAGCCTTCCGAAGCGCCGGCACGGATGGACTGCTCGTCGTTCTTACAGTATATTTTTCAACAGAATGGCATCAGCTTGCCGCGCGACTCGCGCCAGCAGTCGGCGGTCGGCACCCGCGTGGCGAAGTCGGACTTGCAGCCGGGCGACCTCGTGTTCTTCAAATACCCGGAACGCTATTCGGACGGCCGCGTCGGCCATGTCGGGATGTACATCGGCAACGGTCAGATGCTGCACACCGTTCCGAAGACCGGCGTGACGATTTCGAAAATGACGTCCAGCTATTGGACGCGCAATTACCTGTACGGCAAACGCGTGATCAAATAGCGTAATCGCCTCGTAGATATCAAGGGAAACTTCTTGTCATCCTCCCCTGTTCTGTGCTATACTTTCTTTTGTTATCAAGGCGGTCCTCTTTCTGGTGCTCTTTTGACAGCCCATGTTACGAACGCCTGTAGGGAGGAGGTCTACTCATGAACCAAGAATTGCTCAAAGCAATCACTGCTGAACAGATCCGCCAGGACATTCCTCAATTCAAAGCGGGCGACACCGTTCGTGTCCACGTTAAAGTAAAAGAGGGTAACCGCGAGCGTATCCAGGTCTTCGAAGGCGTTGTCATCAAGCGCCGTGGCGGCGGTATCAGCGAGACGTACACCGTTCGTAAGATGTCTTACGGCGTTGGCGTTGAGCGTACGTTCCCGCTCCACACTCCGAAGGTTGATAAGATCGAAGTGACTCGTCGTGGCCGCGTACGTCGCGCGAAGCTGTACTACCTGCGCAACCTCACCGGTAAAGCAGCTCGTATCCGCGAAATCCGCTAACAAAGTACAGGGACTTGTTGAAACGACAAGTCCCTTCTTTGTCTTCTATCGTAGCTTTTGCCGTAGCTTTTTTGTATAAGTTGGTAAGCTGGGAGGCACAGTAATGAGTGAATATAATCCTCAAAACGAAACGAACCAAGACACTGCGGGTCAGGAAGAAAAGAAAAAAGGTTGGGGAAAAGAAGCTTGGGAATGGGGCAAGTCCCTGCTGGTGGCGTTTTTGCTGGCGCTTCTGATTCGTCAATTTGCTTTTGCGATCTTTATGGTGGACGGTCAATCGATGGTGCCGACATTGGAAGACAAAGAACGTCTTGTCGTCAACAAAATGGTCTATTACTTACATAAACCGGAACATAACGACATTGTTGTTTTTAAATATCCGGCCGACCCATCGAAAGACTTCATTAAACGCGTCATCGGTGTGCCGGGCGATAAGATTGAGATTCGCGATTATAAAGTCTTCCGCAACGGGGAAGAGTTGACGGAGCAATACATTGCGGAACCGACCGCGACCAACAACGGCGTCTTTACGGTGCCGGAGGGCACGATTTTTGTCCTTGGTGACAACCGCAACTATTCGAAAGACAGCCGCGACCCGCAAGTCGGCTACGTGCCGTATGATGCGGTGATCGGGCGCGCCGAATTTGTCTGGTGGCCGTTTGACCAGTTCCGCGACATCTAGGACGCCAAGACGAGCTTAAAGGAGCTAACGGAGAAATGACGATTCAGTGGTTCCCCGGCCATATGGCCAAAGCACGCCGGGAAGTAACCGAGAAGTTAAAACTGGTCGATATCGTGTTTGAACTTGTCGATGCGCGGCTGCCTCTGTCCAGCCGCAACCCGATGATGAACGAGATCGTGCAGAACAAGCCGCGCCTGGTGTTGCTGAACAAGGCCGACCTCGCCGATCCGCGCATCACCGACCAGTGGATGAGCTATTTTCAAAAGCAGGGTCTCGCCTGCGTGTCGATCAACGCGCTGAAAGGGGAAGGTCTGCCCAAGGCAGCCTCCGAAGCGAAGCGCCTGTTCGAGCCAAAAGTCGAAGCGATGAAGAAAAAGGGCATTCGCCCGCGGGCTGCGCGCGCGATGATCTTAGGCATTCCGAACGTCGGCAAATCGTCTTTGATCAACCGCATGGCGAAAAAGTCGATCGCCAAGACGGGCGACCGTCCGGGCGTGACGCAGGCACAGCAGTGGATCAAAGTCGGCAAAGACTTCGAACTGCTTGATACGCCGGGGATTCTCTGGCCGAAGTTTGAAGATCCGGCTGTGGGACTGCGCTTGGCGGCGACCGGAGCGATCAAGGAAGAGATCCTCGATACGGAGCCGGTGGCGATCTTTATCGTCGAAGTGATGAGCAAGCGCTATAAGGGCGTGCTCGAATCGCGCTTTGGCGTGGAAGATCTGCCAGCAGACCCGCGTGCGGCGCTGGAAGCGATCGGCCGCAAGCGCGGATTCCTGCGCGCCGGCAACGTTGTGGACATGGAAGCAACGTGGAAGCTGATGATCCGCGAGTTCCGCGGTGGACAGTTTGGGCGGATCTCGTTGGAAGGCCCCGCCGATTTTGCTGAGGAGGAGAACTCCGGCGCAGAAGAGGCAGCGGTGCAGGCACCGGTAGAGACAACGGAAGAGTAAGACATTGCCACCGTGGCGACACGGTGGTTTTTTCTGTCTGGGACAGGAAACGACAGGGGCGCGGCGAAAGGATAAGGGACATAGAAAGGGGTTCCTGCGGATGGCACGAACGATCGATTTTGAAACGTTGACCGTGGGCGAGATACGCGACTGGTTAGCTGCGGTGGCACCGAACAAACGGCAGGAGAAGCAGTTGCTGGCCGATCCGCGCAGCGGTGTCCGCAAGCTGATCGAGTCCTATCTGCGCGAACGGGCGAAGGGGGAGGCAACGGCCGCTTGGCGTGCCGGGATGTGGCAGTATGAGCGGGAAGCGGCCGCACAGGGCTATCGTCTGGTCGCCGGCGTCGATGAAGCGGGCCGCGGGCCGTTGGCCGGGCCGGTCGTGGCTGCAGCGGTCATCCTGCCGGAGGGGATCGAGCTGCCGGGACTGAATGACTCGAAGCAGGTGGCGGAGGAGACTCGCGAGCGCCTGTTTGACTCCATCTGCACCGGAGCGGTGGCGTACGGCATCGGAATCGTGGATCCGGAGTACATCGACCGGCACAACATTTTGCAAGCGACGTTCGAGGCAGCCCGGCAGGCGCTCGGCAAGATGGGCGAGCAGTTTGCAGTGGCGCCCGATTATCTGTTGACCGACTTTTTGAAGATCCCGGATGTGGTGCAGCCGATCCAGCCGATCGTCAAAGGGGATGCGAGTTCGTTTTCGATCGCGGCCGCGTCGATTTTGGCGAAGGTGACGCGGGACCGCCTGATGACCGAGTATGCGATAGCATATCCGCAGTATGGTTTCGAGCGGCACAAGGGCTACTCGGCGCCGGAGCATCTGCAGGCGCTGGCCGAGCACGGGCCTTGTCCGATCCACCGAAAATCGTTTGCTCCCGTGCAGAAATTGCTGCAGGGGTCGTTGTTTGATTTTGCCGGTCTGTAAGGCTTTGGAGGAGGGTGTGCGATGCGAATCAATGCGGGGCAAGTCGGACAGATCGTCCTGTCCACGCTGCAAGGTGCGAAGGAACTGGAAGGGAAGCTGGAGCTGAAAGTGGGCAGTGTGGTGCGGGCGACGCTGATGCAGCAGGCGGGCAAGGATGAAGTCTGGCTGCAGATCGGCGGCAAGAATGTGCGGGCGCGGCTGGATGCTAACGTCAAGCCGGGCGACCAGGTCGATCTGCTGGTGACGGGGGAGCAGAAGCAGGGGGCAATGGAGCTGAAAGTGGTCGGGCAGCCGATCAAAAGCGGCGAGAGTGGCAAACAGCTCGACATCGCGGGCCTTGTCCGCGCGCTCGGTTTGCCGGAGACGGAAGAGACCAAGGCGCTGGTGCAAGAGCTGGCGTCCCGAGGCGTGCCGCTGAAGCAGGAGACGGTGCGCGCGGCGCTTGCCGTTCTGCGCAATCTGCCGCAAGTTACGCCGGCGCACATCACGACGCTTGGCAAGATGGCAGAGCTTGGCATTCCGATCCTGCCCAGCACGTTTGAAGCGATGCACACGCTGGAGGCGGGGCCGAAGCTGCATGATCTGCTGACGAAGATTCAGACCGCCTTGCAAGGGCTCTTTCCCGAATCTGCACGGCCAGTTGGCACAGGCGGGGCGACAGGGACTAGCCTCCAATCTGGCGCTGCAGGCAATACAAGCACGCAAGCAGGTACAGCGACAACGGCACCGGGAGCGGCAGGTGCTGCTTCGTCTGCAGCAAGTGCTGGTGGTACGCCGTCAGCAGCGAATGCTTTAGCAGGCGGTGCCGCCTCAGGAGCGGTAAACACGCCAGCAGGTACCGGTACACCGGCACCGGGAGCAGCGAGCACTTCAGCAGGCGGTGCCGCTTCAGGAATGGTAAACACGCCAGCAGGAACCGGTGCACCGGCACCGGGAGCAGCGAGCGCTCCAGCAGGCGGTGCCACGTCAGGTGCAGTGAGCACGCCAGCAGGCACTGTGACATTGGCACCGGGAGCAGCGAGTGCTTCAACAAGTGGTGCCGGATCAGGAGCAGGAATCACGCCAGCAGGTACCGGTACACCGGCACCGGGGGCGGGGAGTCCTTCGGTAGGAAGTACCTCGCCAGGAGCAGTAACCACGCCAGCAGGTAACGGCATACCGGCAACGGGAGCAGCGAGTGCTTCAGCAGGCGGTGCTGCAACCACGGCACACGGAACAGCAAACACGTCAGCGAGCGGCACCGTTCCAGGTACTGCAACTACGCAATCCGCTTCCCCGGCAACTGCAAATCCGCGTAGCGTGGCCGCAGCAAACGCCGCTCATTTTCCGGGAAATAATCAGGCAGCACCCTCTGCAAGCACGCTCTCTACACCGACGCGCACCAATCTGGAGCTGCTTCTGCACGTCACGACCCAAATGCTTCAAGGCGCGGACAACACGGCACAGCAGGCAGGCCAACTGGCTGACAAAGCAAAGCAACTGGGCCTGAACTTCGAAGAGCAGCTCGCCCACGCCCTGCGCCGTCTGCCGCCGGACAGCGATACGGCCCAGATTCGCCACACTTTCCAGCACGCTTTGCAATCGGCTGCCGAGCAAGGCACGACGCTCAAGCACGCCCTGCTCCTCACCCAAGCGGCCGCCGCCGAACTCGATGCCGCCGGACTGGGCAGCTTGCAGCAAGATCTGAGCACCGTGCTGAAAAACGTCACCGGCCAGCAGCTGATGCAAACGTCCGGTGGCGACCGCGCCGACTTGCTGTATCAGTTCGCCGCCGTCCCGGTCCGCCATGGCAAAGACGAACAGACGGTGGAACTGCACGTCATGGCCCGCAAGAGCCATGGTCAAAAAACGATCGATCCGGCCAACTGCTACGTCCTGTTCCGCCTCGACATGCCAAACTTAGGCGAGTTGGACATCCACCTGCACATCGTCGACAAAGTGGTCGGCGTCCGCTTTCTCTCGGAAAAACATGCCGACATGGCGGTGACCCCGGCTGATCAGCGCGATCTGCGTGACGCGTTGCAAAAAGTCGGCTTCCACCTCGGCGTGCTCAAAGTTGAGGACAAAAAACAGCAGGAGCCAGGCGCAGCAGAGCCGCTGCTTCCACCGATTCTCACTCACAAGCAGTTTGACTTGAAGATCTAATCCAAACGAGAGGAGGGCCGAATCATGACCGATCCGACCCGCAAAAAGGCAGTCGCCATCCACTACGATCAGAACAAAGATTCGGCTCCCCGCATCGTGGCCAGCGGACGCGGGGCGGTCGCCGAGCAGATCCTGTCGGTCGCAGCCGAACACGATGTGCCGCTGCACGAAGACCGCGCGCTCGTCGAAACCCTGCTCGCTTTTGACATCGGCAAAGAGATTCCGTCCGACCTCTACCAGGTCGTTGCAGAAGTCCTCGCCTTTGTCCAGCGCATCGACAAAAGGGAGCGTGACACATGACCCGCTCCCGCAAACAAACCGGCGCCATGGGCGAACAGATCGCCAGCGACTGGCTCCTGCAGCAAGGCTGCGTGCTGATCGCCCGCAACTGGCGCTGCCAGGATGGCGAACTCGACATCATCGCCGCAGAAGGCGATACCCTCCTGTTCCTCGAAGTCCGCACTCGGACGACTCTCGGGCGCTTCGGCACCGCCGAAGAATCGGTCGACTGGCGCAAACAGCGTCAAGTCCGCCACCTCGCCGCCCGCTACCTTTCCGCACACCAGCATTTCTATCGCCGTTTCCGCTTCGACGTCATCGTCGTCTACCTGCATCGTCACTCCGATCATGTGCAAAACATCCGCCATATACGAAACGCTTTTTAAAACCCTGTCGCCTGTGGTATCATGGGAAAAGAAAGATAGACGTAGGAGGATACATACTCATGTCCACTTTAGCAACCACACTCATTGCGATCGGTACGCTGGTACTCGGTCTGGTACTCGGCGCCATCGGCGGTGTTTACTACCTCAAGAACAAGATGACCAACATGCAAATGTCCGACAAAGATATCCAATCGATGGCCCGCTCCATGGGCATGAACCTCAACCAAAAGCAGCTCATGCAGGTGTCGAAGCGCATGCAGGCTGCCAACAACAATAAAAGCAAACCGAAAAAGAAAAAATAAGCACACAAAAAGAGAGGGCAAATGAGCCCTCTCTTTTTCATGCCTGCGAGATTACCAGAATAACAGGCCGGTCAGGGCGAGAATGGTCAGGAACGGAACAAAAAACGCTGCCGGGTTGTAACCGTAGCCATACCCCAAGCCACGTCCGTACCCTAAGCCAGGTCCGTACCCCAAGCCACGTCCGTACCCGAATCCGCGTCTGTACCCTCCGTAAAAGATGTGTTCAGCGTTTATGTCGGAAGCGGGCGCCTCAAGCGTGCGGAACAAATTCTCTTTTTCACCGGAGGCCATGCCGACCGGGCGTAGATACAGCCCTCTGCTGTTGACGCGCTCCACGACGCCGCGATGTTGCCCGTCCTTCGTTTGCACGTGCACCATCTTGCCGACGTATGGCCGACAGTTCCCAACGTGATAACGGCACATGTGGAATACCTCCTTTCAAGTTTGGTCTTTATCAGCATATGTGTGAAACGGGTACAGGCTCACGGCATCTGCGGAGGACGAACCAAAGATAGACGGGTCACCAACTGCATACACATGGAAAGAGAAGGAGGCGATCGTCATGAAAATGGGGTCTCCCTTGTGGAAATTTCGTTACCAAACCCGCCGCCATCCGTGGCTGATCCTCGTTCCGCTGCTTTTGGCCGTCCTCTTGCTGGCCGGAAGCTGTGCGCTGATCGGCGGGGGAGAGGGAAGCGAAACGAAAACGGTTGGACAGTCGGTCGTTGACGGCTGGCTGTATGGAGGTTTCGATTCGTCGGGCAACCTGATCTTCCGTCAAGGAGATCAGGTTGTTCTGTTGCCCCAAGGCAGCACGGAAGTCAAATTAAACGGGGAGACGGTGCGCATCGCCAGCGCCACACCGAACACGCTGGAGTTGCAAAGCGCTGCTGAAGCTGATCCCACAACGTTCGCTGTGCCTTCTGCGGTCTGGTGGGCGCTGGGAACAGGCGTGTGCGGATATGCGCTTGGCCGCATGCACAAAAGCAAGCCCTCCGCATCGGCGTTTCCTGCTTCTCCGTCCGTCCCGAGGTGGAAGCCCCGGCGCTGGCCTCGCTAACATAGGCAAAGGTTATCGGAAGCAAAAAGACTGCAATCCACACTATGGCGAGCGGTCTTTTTTGGTATACTGGGGAAGGACAAACTATGGAGCAGGAGAGAAGCAGAATGAAATTTACAGGGGAACGCAATTGGATGTTCATCGCCATTGCTGCCGTATCGCCGTACATCTGGATCAACATTGCCCTCAAAAAAACGGACCCGCTCATCGTGGCGATCGCAGCCGGACTCTGCGTGCTGGCGGTGATGCTACTCGTGTTTTTGCTGCGCAAACAATACATCGAAATCAACAACAACAGCATTCTATTACAGAGCATGTTCAAGCGGCGCGAGTTCGCCCCTGATGACCTGCAGAGAATCGTCATCGAAGAGCACGTCATCACCGCTTTCGACAGCAATGGCAAGCCGCAGCACCTGATGATCCCGCTGAAAAAAGAGCAGCTCCAAGAACTGAAAGACGCGATCAAAGCTTTCTGCAAACGCAACAAAGTGCCGCTGCAATAACAGGACCCAGCCAGTTCAGCAAGACGAACTGGCTGTTTGATTTAAAACGGGCAGTTCTTGTGATTGCTCAACGTCACAACTTTCTTACTAGCAGTGAGACAAACAGGCAGCCGGCGTTATTGATTGTGGGTTGTATCTTTTACTCGCCCCAGAATTTCCGGTCGAGTCCCCGGTACTGGATCGCCTCCGCGATATGGGCGATATCCAAGTCAGCTGCGCCTTCCAGATCGGCGATCGTGCGGGCGACTTTTAGAATCCGGTCATAGGCGCGGGCGGAGAGGCCAAGCTGTTCGAACGTATCTTCAAGAAGGGATTCGGCTTCGGGGGTGAGGCGGCAGTGGAGGCGGATGTCGCGGGAGGTCATGGCGGCATTCCAGGGGAACGCGCGGTCTTTGAGGCGCGTATGCTGAAGGGCGCGGGCTGCTGTCACCCGCTCGCGGATCTTGGCGGACGTCTCTTCGCAGGCCTCGCTTTTGATGTCGTGGTATTTGACGCGGGGCACTTCGATATGCAGATCGATTCGGTCTAAGAGCGGCCCTGAGATCTTGCTGCGATAACGGGTGATCTGCAGCGGGGTACAGGTACACGGCTTGTAATTCGAACCGTAATACCCGCACGGACAGGGATTCATCGCCGCCGCCAGCAAAAACCGACTCGGAAACGTATACGTCGCCTGCGTCCTCGCGATCGTCACTTTCGCATCTTCCAGCGGCTGGCGCAGCACTTCCAACACCGATTTTTTAAACTCGGGCAGCTCATCCAAAAACAGTACGCCGCCATGCGCCAGCGTCACTTCGCCCGGTTTGGGAATCGTGCCGCCGCCGATCAGCCCGCCGTCGGAGATCGTATGGTGCGGCGAGCGGTACGGCCGCGCCCGCAGCATCGTCCCGCCACGCGGCAACAACCCCGATACGCTGTACACCTGCGTCACCTCCAGCGACTCCGCCTCCGTCAGCGGCGGCAGAATCGTCGGCAGCCGCCGCGCCAGCATCGTCTTGCCACTTCCAGGAGGGCCGATCAACAGCACATTGTGCGACCCGGCCGCCGCGATCTCCAGCGCCCGCTTCACATGCGGCTGCCCTTTGATTTCGGAGAAATCATCCTCGCCGCCCCCGCTTTCGGCAATCGCCGCACTTTCTGCCGCAAACGGCGCTATTTCTTTTCTTCCATTTAAAAACTCATACGCCTCGCGCAGCGACCCGGCCGCATAGACCTGCACCCCGCCGACCAATGCGGCCTCCCGGGCATTCTCCGCTGCGACGAGCAGCCTTTTCACGCCTTGCTCCTTCGCGGCCAGCGCCAGCGACAGCATGCCGCGCACCGGTCGGAGCGTCCCGTCCAACGCGAGTTCGGCAACGGCCGCCAACTGCTCAGGCAACGGCTGTTGCATCATTCCGCCCGCCGCCAAAATCCCCAGCGCCAGACACAGGTCATACCCTGCTCCTTCCTTACGCAGCCCGGCCGGAGCCAGATTGGCGGTGATCCGCTGCAACGGGAAATCAAATCCGCTGTTGCGCAGCGCAGCTCGCACCCGGTCTTTCGCTTCGCGCACCGAACTGTCCGGCAGTCCGACCAGATCAAAACTGGGCAGACCGTTCGCTAAATCGACTTCGACCTGCACGATCATCCCTTGCAGGCCAAACAAGGCAACCCCTGTCATTTGTGCATACATCAAGAAATCCTCCTTCATGCGCGGTTTTTAGACAGCATTCGATAATAATTTGATTTTGTTTAGTTCAGGATCGTTTGCTTTTGCATACAATAAAGAAGAGTCGCGGCAGAGGACGAAGAATGAATCTAAACAAATTATGAAGATGTCCTTGGTATTACTGATCTTTTTAGCGGTTTGGTCTATAATAAGGAAGTTGGGATGATTGAGAAGAAGGAGGTGAAAGGGGTTGGAATTTGTGTGCCTCGAATGCGGAGGTTTCTTCGAGGGAGACGAAATCCGCCGATCCAAGAATCGTTGTGAGTCATGCGAGGATGTTACTTCAGATGACGAACAAGGAGAGTGTCATGGATACCGTTGACCGAAAGAAACCGAGCTAAACGCCCCCGTTCGTGCAAACGATGGGGGCGTTTAGCATGTTCGGCCTTTACATATCCTATAGACGTCCATCCTAAACGAGAGGAGGCGTTCTGATGATTTCTGTGCAGCTGTACCATGATCAATATGCCAAGATGAACCGTGACAAGTCCCTGCAACATTTCTTTCCGAAAAACAGCGCCGTCATGGAATGCAAGATGACGGAAAGCGAATTTGACGAGTTCCTCAAGCAAAATGATATGATCACCATCCGCCATCATTTAAAAACCTACCAAGACGGTCTGATCTGCGGAGAATTTGAAGTCATCTAGACCGAATCCGGCACGAGCTGCCAAACGGCAAGCGGTGGTGACACTGCTTGTCTTCAGCGTGATCTGACATTCGCCCAGCTGGAAAACTGCTTGAGCTGGGCCAGTAGTTCGGCATGCCAAGTCTCGTCGCCGAGCGTTTTGGCCATGTTGATCATGTCGAGCAGCGAGTCGATCTGCTCCGGCAAGACGCGGCGGCCGGTGCGGTGACGCTCGTCCTCAGGGTAAGTGCTGAGCACTTGCTGGATCTTGTCCGTCCCGATCGCTTCCTCCAGCGAGGCAATCCTGACACCATCCGTCTCCGCATGGTGTGCCAGCATGATGAAATCAAGCTCCAGCTCGGGGGCGAGGTGACTTGTATGACAGGTAGGGCAGACGAGCATCGGCACGTCATGAATCAGCACTCCGCCTTCGGAGTAGACGCTTCTCATGATCGCGTTCATCGTCAGCCCGCAACAAAGCGTATCCTTTGACACAGGCGGTTCCCCCTTACGTATTGCAACCCAAGGCGATCTGCTTTTAGGGTATCACAAAACCCCCTTCAGCGGGGGTTTTTTACTACTTTGCAGTCTCGACAATCTCAAGTACGATCAGCGAGGATTCATCGGGGATGTCCCCGCGAAACTGGTCGAGATAGCGTATCGCATCTGCTTTCGTCACGCCGGGCACCGTCACTTGGGCCTGGACGATGATCTGCGACCCGTCTTCCGTAAAGCGGCTGCCGAGGATCTGCCCGTTTTCGGCATAGGCCGGGACGACTTGGAGCAACTTGTGCAGATACCCGTCGCCTTTAGCCAGCCGGTCTTCCTCATACTCGTTGTTGGCGAGTATTTTCGTCGTGATGAACTTGCGGATTTTGTACTCCAGCATCAGCGTATGCCCATGACTTACCATGTGCTACAACTCTTCCGGCGATACGGTATTTTTAAAGCCAAACGCCGCCGTTTGTCCGGGGTCCGTTTTCACAAATTCGATCTTTACCACCGATTTGACATTCAGGCATTCGCTGTGCCCGTCCGGTACCAGCAGGCGCACAGGAAAGCCTTTTTTCAGCGGCAGGTCCTCCTGTTGAAACAGCAGGTAGGCATTTTGTAAGTCAGCTTTAGGCAGGACAGCTTGAAAATCGTCGCTAGCGTGAAAAACGGCGTGCGTGCTTTCCGCAAACGGCTGTATTATTTCGATAAGCGAAGAAACTGGGGTCGCTTTTCCCGTGAAGGTTGGTACAATAGGAGTAACATCAAGGAGCGGACCCAATTTTCCGCTGATAAAGTCAGAATATTCCAAGTCAAGTTCACGTTCAACAAGACCGCGGACTACTACCTGAAACGCATCTTGTGCCACCTGAAATTTCACTCCTTCGTTCAATAGGTATGTAAGAGGTGTCTTGAGGTGATTGTACATCACAGAAAGAAGGAAAGTCCATGCCACTTTGGAAGCGGAACTTAATTGTACTATGGTTTGCCAACTTTACGGTGATGATGGGGATGAGCCTGGTCATGCCCTTTTTGCCTCTCTACATTGAAGACCTCGGCGTCACCGATCCGAAAGAGTTGGCGATGTGGGCAGGGCTGGTTTTTTCCGGCACCTTTATGGCCTCGGCGGTCTTCGCGCCGATCTGGGGCGCCTTGTCCGACAAGACCGGGCGCAAAGTGATGCTTCTGCGCAGCGCGATCGGCATGTCGATCGTCATGGCCTTGATGGGCTTTGTCACCTCGGTGGAGCAGCTGTTTGCGCTGCGCATCGGCATGGGGATCATCTCCGGCTTCATCCCGGCCGCCGTCGCGCTGATGGCGACCAACACGCCCAAGGAGCATGTCGGCTACGCGCTGGGCACCTTGCAGACAGGCGGGGTGTCCGGGCAGATCATCGGCCCGCTCGTCGGCGGCGTGCTCGCCCATTTTCTCGGCTTTCGCAGCGTGTTCTGGTTCACGGCAGGGCTGCTCTTGATCGCGACGGTCATCGTCGTCGTCTTCGTCAAAGAGGAGTTCAAAAAACCGGCTCCGGCCGCGAAGAAAGCCAAAGGCGAGCGGCGCCACTTTGAGATGCTCGATCATTTGAAGATGATCTGGCCGGTGCTGATCGTGTCGTTTTTGATCACCTTCTCGATGATGATGATCGACCCGATGATGTCGCTGTACGTCGCGCAGTTGGCCCCGAACGCGGAAAACGTGGCGCTGATCGCCGGGATGATCACCGCCTGTACAGGGATTGCCAACATCATCTTCTCGCCGCGCCTCGGCCGGCTCGGCGATAAGATCGGCTATAAAAAAGTGCTGATGCTCGCGATGTGCGGCGCGGCCTTGTTCTACCTTCCGCAGGCGTTCGTCACCGCGCCGTGGCAACTGATGATCTGCCGCTTTGGGCTGGGCATGTGCATCGGCGGTCTGATGCCGCAGGTAAACTCCCTGATCCGGACGCGTGTGCCGCATGAGCTGCAAGGGCGGATGTTCGGCTACAACACATCGGCGATGTTCCTCGGCAACTTGTGCGGTCCGAACGTCGGGGGATTTATCGGGGGCACATTCGGGATTAGTTCGCTCTTTTTCATCTCGGCGTGTACAATGATAAGTAACGCGCTGTGGCTGCGGTTTGCTGTCAAAGATCCCAAAGACCAGCAGACGGCCAACGCGCAGGGAGCGTAGCAAGAAACGGAGGACATGCAATGAAACGATTGATCGCAGCGGGCCTGTGCGCCGGACTGATTCTCGCCGGGTGCGCGCCGCAGACTGCTGAGCCGCCGAAACCGGCGCATGAGGAGAAGCCGACGGGTGAGTCGATTCAGTTCGATGATCTGTTGCAAACGACGAAGATCGTCATGACCACCAAGGCAGGCTCCGACCTGCCGAAAACGTGGAAGTTCGAAGGGGACGAAGCGAAGGCCAAAGCAAACAGCCTCGTTCCGGTGCTGAAGGAAGGCGCGGCTCTCCCGGCAGGTGAAGGCCGCCTCGTGCAAAGCACGGTGCCGATGGTCTCGTTCATCCTCGATGTCGGCACGACCAAGGCGAGCATCAACGTCTACCAGGACCGCTATGAGTTCCAAGGGAACTGGTATCAGATGGAAAATGCGCCGGAGCGGACGTACGGCGCGATCAACAAACTGGAAAAATAGCTTCAGGCAGCAAAAGACACCCGATCGCAGTGGTATTATCCCCTCATGGTAGACAAGAGAAAAAGGACATCGATAAGATGGACTTATCCTTGTTGACCGGAGGGGATTTTTTATGGCTAAAAA